>UQZC01000232.1 GCA_900545505.1 uncultured Collinsella sp. | reverse complement strand
GGCATTGCCACACGATGGCGTTATAGATGGGTTGGCCGCTTATGCGGTCCCACACCACCGTGGTCTCGCGCTGGTTGGAGATACCGATGGCGGCGATGCGGTCAGAATGGATGCCGCTCTTAAACTGGACCTCCATCATCACGCCGATCTGACTGGCAAGCACCTCCGTGGGATCCTGCTCCACCCAGCCGGGGCGCGGGAAGCTGGTTTTGACGCTACGACGCGCCTGGGCGACGATGCAGCCGTACTCGTCGACGATAGTCGCGAGTACCGAGGTAGTGCCGCAGTCGAGCGCCATGATGTAGGAACCGCCAAAGCTAAACGAGGCGTCTTCCATACCCAGGCTACCTAGATTCAACGACATCGCTTACACCTTTCTATTGCATCGGGTCGGACAGGACCCGCTCGATCTCTGATGCGGGAAGTGCGCCTTGGCGCAGGATCTGGAGCTCGCCGTGCTGAAACGACACGATGGTTGAGGCGTCGCGACACGGGGTCTCACCGGCGTCGACGGCCACATCGACCCCCTCCAGGATGCGCTCCTCCACCGTGACAAAACTTGCCGGCGCGGGCGCGCCATGCGTGTTGGCGCTGGTGCAGGCAAGAGGGCTGCCGCAGGCGCGGATGAGCGCCTGCACCACGGGCGAGGCCGAAGCGCGAAGTGCCACCGTGTCGTCGGCGGCGCGCATAAAGGTCGGCACGCAGGGGGCCGCCTTAACCACGATAGTCAGGGCGCCCGGCCAGCATCGTCGGGCGAGCACGCGGGCCTCGTTAGGGATATCCACGCCATAGCGGTCGAGTGCCTCGGCATCATCGACCAGCCAGGCAACCGTTTGGGTGAGCTCGCGCTGCTTGAGGGTAAAGATACGACGATAGCCGGTGCCGAGTGCGGGGACCGCGGCGCCGTTGACGGTGGCCTGCGGATCGCGCGGCCACGGCAGAGGTTCACTTGTATCTTGTGGAACGGCATCCGAGAAGGCGTTGACCGCCACGGCGACACCGTAGACCGTCTCGGTTGGAATAAGCGCCAGGCCGCCGCGACCGAGTAGCTGGGCGGTGCGCTCGACTGAAAGCCGATGCGGCTCGCGCGCTCCCTCGTATACCCGATAGACCGTCTGCATGTGTATGCCAGCCCCTTACGCTCTGGTGCAAGTTTGTTTACTGTGGGGCATTCTCGCACGAAACGTTCAACCTATTTGCCCAGAGCGCATGTTGGTTTGGTGAGCGGCTCTAGTAGTCGGTGAAAGTGAGGGGGTTAATTGAAGATTTTTAGCGCGCAAGCGTAACGGTACGATCGGGAAACTCGATGCTTGCAACCAGTTTTCCGCCGAGGCTCTCTGCGTACCTGCTCAGCGTGTCGAGCCTCATCGAACCCAACTCCCCACGCTCGAGCTCGGATACACGTTTTTGAGAAACGCCCATCGACTGGGCGACCGACGCCTGTGTTAGATCTTTTAACCTGCGAATCTGAGCAAGCTTATAGGCTTCGATACGATCGCGAGTCCTCTCCTGCTCGGCGGTAATGGAGTCGCGTGTTATCCCGCGAGATTCCATATACTCATGCAGTTCCATCTCGATCGAGCCTCCTTACGTGGCGACGGTATATTTGCTCGGCCCTTGGAATGTTGATCGCATACCAACCGTTCCATTTTGCCCTTGACGATCCCGCTCGCGACTTATCACCCGCCAATAGCAATACCGCCTGGCGCTTGGGGTCAAAGGCGAAGAGGATGCGAATCACCTGCCCACCACACGACGTCACTCTCAGCTCCTTTAAATGATGAAGCTTCGAGCCCTTTACGCGGTCAACCAGCGGACGACCAAGGCTGGGACCTTCCTTCTCGAGCACCAAAAGGTCTGCATAAATCTGCTTCAGCGTAGCTTCATCCTGCTCATCAAGCCAAGGTTCAATGTAATCAAGCACGATACGGTACCGATGCAGCTGATTTGACATACCTTTCTCCTTCTATAGTAGAAGTTTTACGGTATATTGCAAGGACAAACTTGCGCAAATGTCTATTTATTCAGCTTAAATACGCTGTTTGGGCTCGGTGACGATGGCTCGAACGATGCGGGGACGATCGGTGAGGTCGTGGACGATACGCACGTCCGAAAGGCCTGCTTGACGACAGAGCTCGGCCGCGGCGTCGAGCGCGCCCTCGTAGAGCTCGCAGGCAAACAGGCCGCCGGCACGCAGCATGTAGGGCGCCGCGTTGAGCAGGCGGCGGAAGATATCGAGACCGTCGGCACCGCCCTCGAGCGCCAGATCGGGCTCAAAGTCCTTGACCTCATGCGGCAGCGAGCGCATGACATCGGTGGGGATGTAGGGCGGGTTGGAGACGAGTACGTCAAAGGTGCCCCACTCTTCGCGGGGAATGGAGCTCACCAGGTTTGTGAGGCTGAAGGCGACCTCGTCGGACGTGAGGCCAAGCGCATCGCGGTTTTTGGTAGCAAGGTCGATGGCGCGCGGCTCGATATCGGTAGCAGTGCAGGTAACGTGCCCGCGGCGCTCCCAGGCAAGGGAGAGCGAAATGCAGCCCGTGCCGCAGCCGACCTCGAGAACGCGGGCAGTGCGGGGCTCGGCTGGGGCAGATACGTTGGCCTCGGCGGCATCTTGCGCGGGAGTCGCCTGTTGGTCGTTGTCCTCAATGGCGATGCCGTATTCGTCGAGCTCGGGCTCGGGGGTTTCCATGGCCTCTGCTTCTGCCGCTTCGGCTTCT
>UQZC01000231.1 GCA_900545505.1 uncultured Collinsella sp. | reverse complement strand
TGCTCTTTGAGCAGGACGGAGGAAAACGGATCATTCGAGCCAGTGGCAATTGTGCCCTCGACCGTGATCGGTGCGACCGACGCTGCCAACTACCAGCACATTTGCCCTGAGTGCATTCGCTTCTCGGCCTTTGTGGTTGATGACGACGAGTGTGATCGCGGCGTCCACGGCACCAACGAGCGCATCACCCGCCGCGCCTACCTCCAGGGCGTGCGCTTCCTCATCGCCCTGCTCCAAACGCTCTAGAATGCGACAAGGCGATAGTCCCTTTGTTAGCCGTTGGGGACGTCCACTCATTCCGTGCGGGTTATATGCAGGTTTGCCTGCGCACGCTATCATGTATGGGTTAGACCGCAATTATGTACCCCATACGCGAAGGGATGCGCATGTATCTGAAGATCGACATGTTCTAGCCGGGCTTACCCCCGCAGCGGCGCCCCGCGCCCCATCAACTCTGCCGATTTTCACCTTCACGCATATAAAGGAGTCCCGCCATGCGCGACAAGCTCGAAAAGATCATCAAGGCCTACGAGGAGCTCGAGAAGAAGCTTTCCGACCCGGCCGTCGCCTCCGATATCAAGGAGTTCACGCGTCTCAACAAGGAGTACGCGCACCAGTCCGACCTCATCGCCGCCTCGCGCGAGTACATCGGCGCGCTCGATGACATCGAGGCTGCCAAGGAAATGCTGCACGATACCGCCGATGCCGATGAGAAGGAGATGCTCCAGATGGACATCTCCGAAAACGAGGCCAAGCTTCCCCAGCTCGAGGAAGACATCAAGTACATGCTCATCCCGAGCGACCCCAACGACGACAAGAACACCATCGTCGAGATCCGCTCCGCCGCCGGTGGCGACGAGGCGGCCATCTTTGCCGGCGACCTCTACAAAATGTACCAGCGCTTTTGCGAGTCGCGTGGCTGGAAGACTACCGTGCTCGATTCCAGCCCCAGCGAGGCCGGCGGCTTTAAGTCCATTGAGTTCAAGGTCGAGGGCGACCGCGTCTACTCCGTCATGAAGTTCGAGTCCGGCGTGCACCGCGTCCAGCGCGTTCCCAAGACCGAGTCCCAGGGCCGTATCCAGACCTCCACGGCAACTGTCGCCGTGCTTCCCGAGGCCGAGGAGATCGACGTCCAGATCAACCAGTCCGACCTGCGCATCGACACCTACTGCGCCTCCGGCCCTGGCGGTCAGTGCGTTAACACCACTTATTCTGCCGTGCGCATCACCCACCTGCCCACCAACACCGTGGTGCAGTCGCAGGAACAGCGCTCCCAGATTCAGAACCGCGAAGTCTGCATGCAGATGCTGCGCGCTCGTCTGTACGAGATGGAGCTCGAGAAGCAGCAGGCAGAGCTCGGTGCCGAGCGTCAGAGCCAGATCGGCCACGGCAACCGTTCCGAGAAGATCCGTACCTATAACCAGCCCCAGGACCGCGTGACCGATCACCGCATCGGTTTCAACTCCACCTACAACGGCGTCCTTCTGGGCGATCAGCTCGGCACCGTCATCGAGGCGCTCGCCGCCGCCGAGCGAGCCGAGAAGCTGGCACAGGCCGTTTAAGTTACGGCGTTTTACCAAACGCCGTAACTGCTCGACGCTGCGCGCCACCCAGAGCGACAATTTGGCATTCAAAAGGCAAGGCATGACCAGAAGGTCTATGCCTTGCCTTTTTCATGCCAACTTGTTCGCTCTGGACGTCGCTCGCTGTCCGTCCTCTACCTGCGGCGTTGCCATCGCTGCCGAAGACGGCAATTGATTAGTTGGCACTTAGGGACGTTCCTTTTCTACCGGCAGTTTGGGACACTCCTGGCTTAGTAGTCATTGGGGACGTTCTTAAACGACTAGTCAAATAAGAGCGTCCCCAATGACTAGGTTGGGCACATTGCTTTGTGAGTTTATTCAATCTTCTTTAATAACAATTAAGTTGTTTACCTGCTTAAAGTTACTTATCATTTTTAAAAATAATGCTCGAAAAAGCGTCCGAGAAGTCGCGGGACGGTTTTTGAGGGGTCGTTCGTCAAGCAATGTGGCAAGTTCTTGGTTAGATATTGGTCAGTTTTGGGTCAACCTTGCCAAAAGCTTGACGAATGCAGATTTTGACGTCGACGAATGAGCACTTCAGGCAGGTTCCAAGCAAAAATCTGGGCTGATTCTCGATAATCGCCTTCAATCGCCCCTTGCCAAGCGCTGGCCTCGCGTACAATCTGCTCCGACATTCGCGCGCCGTCCGGCGCTTAAGAGGGGAGGGCCCCATGGCAAACGAGATTTGGACCATCAAGCGTTGTCTCGAGTGGACCAAGGAGTACCTGGCCGAGCGCGGCGAGGAGCACCCCCGTCTTTCTGCCGAGTGGCTGCTGTGCACCGCCACGGGCCTGGCGCGCATTGACCTATATATGCGTATGGACGAGACGCTTAACGCGGCCCAGCTCGAGACCATGCATGCGGCCGTCGTTCGTCGCGCTAAAGGTGAACCGCTGCAATACATCACGGGCAGCACGCAGTTTCGCATGATCGACGTCGCGTGCGCCCCCGGTGTGCTCATTCCGCGCCCCGAAACCGAGATGCTCGTCGAAGAAGTTCTGAACTATCTGGATGCCGAGGTGCTGAGCCCCGAGGCCGCTGCCCGCCAGCGCGTGGAGCTGCCTTGGAACGATGAGGTCGAGCAGGCCCGCAAAGCCGAGGCGGCGCTGGCTGACGAACGCGCGGCCGCCGAGCGCCGTGCCGCCAACC
>UQZC01000230.1 GCA_900545505.1 uncultured Collinsella sp. | reverse complement strand
TGGCTCAGTAGGCGCTGCGCGATAGGCTTTTTATCTGCTGCCCAGCGCCACGCGCTAGTAGTTCACCACCTGCTCCTCAAAGTACGCCTTGGGGTGGTTACACACCGGGCACACCTCAGGCGCCTCGGCACCAACGTGCAGGTGCCCACAGTTCAGGCACTTCCACACCTTCACGCCCTCGCGCTCAAACACCTCGCCCGACTCGATGCGCTCGACGAGTTTGTTGTAGCGCTCCTCGTGGGCCTTCTCGACGGCGGCGACACCGCGGAACTTCTCGGCGATCTCGACAAAGCCCTCCTCCTCGGCGGTCTTGGCAAACTCGTCGTACATCGTGGTCCACTCGTAGTTCTCGCCCGCAGCGGCATCACGCAAGTTGTCCAGGGTATCGGGGACGGCGCCATCGTGCAGATACTTAAACCACAGTTTGGCGTGCTCGGACTCGTTGCCGGCCGTCTCGGCAAAGATGTTCGAGATCTGAACGTAGCCGTCCTTCTTGGCCTTGGAGGCATAGTAGCGATACTTGGTGTGTGCCTGGGACTCACCGGCAAAAGCGGTCTCGAGGTTCTTCTTGGTTTGGGAGCTCTCAAAATCCATAGGTGTACTTCCCTTCAACGCATGCCGCCCGTAGGCTTCGAGCGGCCTTGTCTTTAGGATGCCCTCATGCCGGAAATCTAAACCTTACAATCCTGTTCTTCAGATTTGCACAGGCTAGATGCTCAGCCAGCGATCGCCCTCGGCTCGGCAAAAGCCCTCACGCTCCAGATCGGCAAGAATACTTGCGACCAGCTCGCGCTCGACCGAATCTCGGCCGGCTGCCGTCTCCATCTCGTTAACGCCTGCAACAGCTTCATCAACCGTTATCCCCGCCGGCCGCCCATCGCGCGCAGCCAGTAGCATGCGCACAATATGGGCGCGTTTTTGGCGACGCGAGCCCTCGAACTTTGATTGACGACTATAGCCCGCCGAGCGCCTGGACGGATTGGGCAGCGTCTTCTTAAGATACGCGCCATAATCTAGCAGCGCGTAATACCACGCGCGCGGCGTGTCGGCATCGTCTTGAGGCACGGCAAAGGGCGCGATCTCATCCGCCACCGCACCGGGGGCCGCCGGACAGGCGGCTTGAATCAGCGGCACCAGCTCGCGATCGGGAACGGCCGGCACATCGGGAAAGAAATGATGCAAAAAGACCGTGCGCACGTTGGTCTCCAAATACACACCCGGAAGATCAAACGCAAACGACCGGATACCCTGCGCCGTTGCCGGGCCAATACCAGGCAGAGCGACCAAGTCACGCGTCTCACGCGGAAACTCCCCGTCCCAGTCCTCTACAACGCGCTGAGCGGCCCCGTGAAGCGCCAGAGCGCGTCGGTTGTAGCCCATGCCCTGCCAAGCGTCCAAAACATCGGAAGGCGCGGCCTGGGCAAGCGCCTGCACAGTCGGAAAGCGATCGAGCCACACCGGCATGCGCGCCTCCACACGCGGCACCTGTGTTTGCTGCAGCATGACCTCAGAAAGCCAAATGATGTACGGATCGCGTGTGCGGCGCCACGGAAGGTCGCGATAACGCAGGACCCCTTCCGAACGAATCATCGAACGAAAGGGGTCCTGAATCATGGCTATGCTCCTTATGCGGCGCTATTCCTCCCGGTAAGCGCACGCGCAGGTGGCGTACTCGGGAAACGCTTCGCGGTCGGCGAACTTGGGATCGACGGCCGGGAACTGGCGGTGAGCGACGATGTCGCCGAGCGAAACGGAATCGAGGTAGTCGCGCATCAACGCCTGAGCTCCGGCCCACAGGGGATGATAGCAGCACGCGCCCATGCGCGCACAGTCACCATCGGGCGCGGTGCAATCGTTCATAACCATAGGACCCTGAACGGCCTCGACGACCTGGCGGATAGTGACGTCGTCCGGACTGACCTTGAGACGCATGCCACCGTGGACGCCACGCAGGCTCTCCACAATACCGGCCTGGACCAAACCGTGCTGAATCGAGCGGGCAAACGAATACGGGACATTGACCTCTTCGGCAGCGGTGCGAACAGAAAGCAAACACTCCGGATCCTCAGCAAGCATCGCCAGCATACGAAGGGCGTAATCAGTCTTCCTCGATATGTCCATTTTTCCCCTTTCAAGGAATACGAACAGCTCGAACGGGCTCCGGGGCCGAGCTTGTGTCGAGACGCTAAATGACCGCCAGGACATCCAAATGGTAAATCGGATATCCACTGAGTGCCGCGCTTGGAGCGAAATGCATCAGATGCGGCGCACAGTGCAATTTAGTATAACCTAACCCCCTGTCTCGTAGAACAGGTGTTGCGCAACAAAGCTGTTGTTCAGACAGATATACTCATTAGATTTTACTTGCGTTCCCGAAGGCGCGGGGGTTCTGGGCGAAGATGCACCAGGGCGATCGTTCTATCGAAACAAAGTGCATCAAACACAAAAAGCCACGTCCGAAGACGTGGCTTTAATTGCGTTGGCGGGAAGTACGGGGCTCGAACCCGCGACCTCCGACGTGACAGGCCGGCGCTCTAACCAAACTGAGCTAACTCCCCAGGCAGACGTTCGCGTTTGTTTCCGCTCGCGTGCGCTGCGGGGATTAGTATACACAGAAGTCTGTCTGGCGCGCAACAACTTTTTTGAAAAAATTTTTTGGGTCCCTCCGGGAGGGTCTCCGGGGCTGAGGGCGGGGGTTAAGTTTGCTGCTCTACAGTCCTGCGCAAGACGGAAAGCACA
>UQZC01000229.1 GCA_900545505.1 uncultured Collinsella sp. | reverse complement strand
GGCAGTCGTATTTTAGGACCGAGATGTCCGAGCCGACGATTCGCCTGGCGACGCCCGATGACGCGTCGGCGTTGCTTGCCATCTATGAGCCGTATGTGCGCCAGACGGCGATTACCTGCGAATATGAGGTGCCGAGCGTTGAGGAGTTCGCCGGGCGCATCGAGCGTACGCTCAGGCGCTATCCGTATTTGGTGATGGAGTTGGACGGGCGTCCGGTGGGCTATGCCTATGCGAGCCCGCTTAACAGCCGCGAGGCATACGACTGGTCGGTCGAGACGTCGATCTACCTGGCGCGTGATGTGCGCCACGGCGGGCTGGGCCGCAAACTACATGACGCGCTCAAGCAGTGCCTGATCGCGATGGGCATCACCAACATGTGTGCCCTCATCGCCGTGCCGCACGACAAGGACGACGAGTACCTGACGCACAACAGCCAGGACTTCCATGCCCATATGGGGTATCGCCTGGTGGGTGCCTTTGACCGCTGCGCCCAAAAGTTCGGCCGCTGGTACGACATGTGCTGGATGGAGTTGGTCCTAGCCGAGCGCGTCCCCAACCAACCCAAACCAACCTGGTTCCCCGACCTCCCCAAACCTACCATTTAGGGACAGGTTTATTTTGGCAGGTTAGCCGATTGGCTCGGTGTATTTGGCGCGGTCGGTGCGTTGGATGCGCTTAGAGACATGGAGCGGTCGGCCGTCGGTGTCGTAGACGTAGTCGGTGATCAGGATCAGCGCCTGCCCGCGCTCGACGTTGAGCAAAAACGCCTCGTTTTGCGAGGCATAGCACACCTCAAAGGTCTTATGTCCCTGTGCTGGCGCGCGATGGAATTCTTGGCGCAGCGTCGCGTAGAGCGAACCGTTGATATCGCGATCGATGAGCGTCTCGAAGCTTGGCGGCAGGTAGGTGGTCTCCAGGCACAGCGGCACGTCGTCCAGGTAGCGCAGGCGGACAAGTTTGACGAGCTTGCTGCCCACGGCGGCGTCAAAGAACTTAGCTATGCTGCCGGCCGCCTTGGCAAAGCCCGAGTCCACGGTGCGCGTGGTGGGCTTCATGCCCTGACCTTCGACCTGCTTGGTATAGCTCGAAAACACTAGGTTGTTCTCGTGGAGCGCGGGCGTGTCGGCCACAAAGGCGCCACGCCCGCGCTCGGTGCGCACCAGGCCCTCATCAACGAGAACCTTAAGGGCGTGGCGCACGGTGCTGCGCGACAGCCCCGATTCGTCCATGAGCTCCATCTCGGACGGCAGCTTGTCTCCGCGTGCGTAGATGCCGGCGGCGATGCGGTCGCGCAGCATGCCCGCCAAGCGCTCGTATTGGCTCAGTTTCTTTTTAGATGAGACGCTCATATTGCCAACCTATATCTAACTTGTATGCCTAACTAAGCAAGCATGTATTCAATACAAGAACAAAACTGCTGGTAACGAACAATCGAAAACCTTACCAGCAAAATTTCTAAGACAAATATAGCATACAACTAGTCGACATAACCAAAACATGTATGTAACTTGTATGCCATCGAGAGCATCAAACGAGAAGAAAGGCTGATGCACGATGACTACTCAGGAACAGGTTAAGGATGTCGTCTCCCAGGTTTTGGCTGACAAGGCAGACAAGGGCGGTATCAAGCGCGTCGTGTGGATTGGCGCCGGCGGATCCAATGGCGGCAACTACCCTGCTCAATACTTTATGGAGCACGAGGCCACGCAGGTCGTGAGCTCCAGCTACACCAGCAACGAATTCGTGCACGCAACCCCGGCCTACGTCAACGAGAACACCCTGGCCGTCGTCGTGTCCATGCGCGGCACCAAGGAGACCATCGTCGCCGCCCAGGTCGCCAAGGACCACGGCGCCAGCACCATCGCCATCTATGTTGACGAGTCCGGCCTCACCGAGGTCTGCGACTACAAGATCCAGTACGACAGCCTGGCCGTCGACGAGTCCTGCATGGGCCGCACCAACTCCGCCGTCGTGACCATGATCGCCATGGAGCTTACGCAGCAGACCGAGGGCTATGCCGAGTACGAGACCGCTATGGCCGCGTTCGACTTGGTCGACCCCATCTATCGCAAGGCCGTCGAGTACACCCGTCCGCTTGCTGCCAAGTGGGCCGAGCAGAACGCCGACAAGCCCTGCATCAACGTCATGGCTCAGGGTCCGCTCTTTGGTGCCGCCTACGTCTTTAGCATCTGCAACGTGCAGGAGATGCTGCAGATTGACTCCTGCACCATCAACACCTGCGACTTCTTCCACGGTCCCTTCGAGATCCTGGACAAGCGTACCTCGCTGTTCCAGCTCATCAGCGTCGGCCGCAGCCGCTGCAACGACGAGCGCGGCATCCGCTTCGTCAACCAGTACGGTGGCGAGCGCGTCTATCAGCTTGACGCCAAGGAGCTCGGCCTCAACGACATCAAGGACAGCGTGAGCGAGTACTTCAACCACCTGATCTTTGCCCCGATCCTCAACAACGTGTATATGCGTGCACTCTCTGCCGTTACTCACAAGGACTACATGACGCGCCGCTACATGTGGAAGCTGGACTACTAAGAGTTACGCGGTTTTACCAAACCGCGTAACGGGCCGACGCTGCAAACCCACCTGAGCGGCAATCTGCCTTTCAGCTTCAGCGGCATGACCAGAAGGTCAATGCCGCTTCGCTTCAAGGCACCTTGCTCGCTCAGGTGGGTTTTCGCTGACGTTGCCAAAGCATCGGAGTCGTCTTGGTCCAGATGTGGCACTTGGGGACAGTCCTAGTCGTTGGGTGTTCCTATAGTTTTGTCAACCGT
>UQZC01000228.1 GCA_900545505.1 uncultured Collinsella sp. | reverse complement strand
GGGAACTTGTTGACCTAAACGAGCCGCCCGTCCCAGCCGCCGAGCTCGATTGGTAGGCGGCGCCATGACACCTCTCGCAAAACGTCTCCCGCGCGAGCTGCGCCGCAATATCGGCAAGTACCTGGGCATCTTTCTTCTTATGTGCGGAAGCATCGCTCTCACCTCGGGCTTTTTGCTCGCAGCGCATTCTATCGGTTGCCTTATCGACGACATGCGCGATGCGTACACGATTGAGGACGGCCGCGTGACCACCTCCTTCGAGGCTACCGACGATCAACTCAAGGCCGCCGAGGATGCAGCCGGCGACGTCGGCGGCGTCACGCTCTACAAGAATTTCTCCATCGACGCCATCATCAAAAAGACCGCTGGCGACGACGGCACCAAGCGCACGCTGCGCACCTATGCGCACCGCACCAAGGTCGATATCGCGTCCTACTGTGAGGGCAAGGAGCCCAAAACGGACGATGAAGTGGCGATCGACCGTGTCTTCGCCACCAATAACAACCTGTCCGTGGGCGATAAGGTCGAGCTTGAGGGCCGCACCTACACCATCTGCGGCATCATGACCCAGCCCGATAGCCAGGCGCTGTTCCTCAACAATTCGGACTTTACGGTGAACACCATCACCTATGGCGTGGCCGAGGTCACCGATGCCGGCTTTGCCGCGCTCGAGGATGCCGGCGGCGCGCCCGCCTACACCTACTCCTTTACCTTTGCCGATCGCGACCTCCCCACCGCGGATCGCATCGATGCGGAGCAGGATATGGTCGAGGCGCTGACCGATGCCGATGCACGCGTGGATGACCTCATCGACGCCGATTCCAACCAGGGCATTGGCTACGCGCGCGACGACGTGGACGGCGACTCCATGATGTGGATGACGCTGCTCGACATCATCATCGTGATCATGGCGTTCGTCTTTGTGGTCCTTACCGACGCCACCATCGAGGAGGAGAGCGCCATCATCGGCACGCTGCTCGCCAGCGGTTATCGCCGTCGCGAGATCGTGCTGCACTACCTGGCACTTCCCGCCATCGTGGGCGTGGTCGCGGCGCTTTTGGGCACTGCGCTCGGCGTTGTGTTCTTTACCGAGCCCATGCGCAGCCTCTATTACGGTTCGTACAGCCTGCCGCCCTTCCAGGTGTACTGGAGCTGGGAGATCTTTGTGAAGTGCGCCGTGGTTCCCGCCGCCGCGCTCATCCTCATCACGCTGGTGGGCCTGCTTCGCAAAATGGGCAAGACGCCGTTGCAGTTCCTTCGTCACGAGGCGAGCGGCAAATCGGGCACCAAGCGCGGTATGCAACTGCCGGAGCGCATGGGTTTTGTTTCCCGCTTCCGCCTGCGTATCTTTCTGCGCAACCTGGGCAACTTTGCCACGCTCTTTGTGGGCATTGCGTTTGCCTCGCTGCTGCTGCTCTTTGGCCTGGCGATTCTGCCCACGATGACGCACTACGCGGACAACCTCGAGACAAGCCTGGTCGCCGAGCACCAGTACACGCTCAAGGCGCCGCTGGAGCTCGAGGGCACTGCCGAGGAGCGCGAGCAGTGGTCGGCACTCGAGCGCTTGCAGTCGGTTGACGGCGCGCTGCTTTCCGCCGCCCAAGATGCCGATGACGAGCTTGACGACGCGGCCGATGCGGCGCAGACGGCAGCCGATGCCGCGACCGCATCTCCGTCTGCCGAGAGCCTGACTGCGGCGCAGGATGCGCTTACCAAGGTCCAGGACAAGAAGGATGCGCTTTATGCGCGCCTCGATGACCTTGCCGATATCCTCGGCTGCAACCGCGACGAGGCTATCGACCTGATTGACAAGGCCTCTAAGATCGACACCGACAACGACGACATTCACCCGGTCAACACGATTGACAACGGCGCGGGCGCAATCGCGCAGGCCGAGAAATATGCCGTTTACCAGCTGCAATACGACCGCGGCGATGGTAATGGCGAGGAGACGATTTCTGCCTACGGCATCTCGCCCGATTCGCGCTACTGGAAAGGGCTGGACGTCGGCGACGGACGCGTCGTCTTTGGCGGTGGCTTGCTCGACAAGTTTGGCTGGAGCGAGGGCCAGAAGGTCACGCTCAGCGACAAGTACGAGGGTGAGTATTATTCCCTTGAGTACGCGGGCAAGGACTGTGCCTGGGGCTCCAAGTCGGACATGAATATCTATATGAGTATCGACGACTTTAATGAGCTGTTCGACAACGACGCCGCCTACTTTAACGGCTATGTGAGCGACGAGAAGCTCAACCTCGATGCTCGTTACTTTGCCGGCGACACCACGCCCGACGACATGCGTGCCGTGGGCGACCAGTTCATCGGCATGATGAGCAAAATGATCGGCATGATGGTCGGGCTCGCGGTGTTCATCTTTCTGCTGTTTATGTACCTGCTGACCAAGGCTGTGATCGACCACAGCGCCCGTTCGATTAGCTACATGAAGGTCTATGGCTATCGCGATGGCGAGATCTCGCATCTGTACATCCGCTCGATCACGCTGTGCGTGGCGGCGTCGCTCGTGCTGAGCCTGCCCGTGATCATCGGCTCGCTCACGGCCATCTTCCGCTCGATGCTGCTCGTCTACAACGGCAATATCGAGATCTACGTGCCCGCTTGGTCCATGGCGGCGTGCGCAGGAATCGGCTTTGCGACCTACCTGGTCGTGGCGCTGCTGCACACGCGCTCCATCAAGCGCGTCAGTCTGGCCGAAGCCCTCAAAGTCCAAGAGTAGTCATTTAAGAACGTTGGTTGATTTCCGATCTCAGCCGAACACATTGAGCAAATAGGCCGTTCCCGCAGT
>UQZC01000227.1 GCA_900545505.1 uncultured Collinsella sp. | reverse complement strand
TGTTGCCCCATACGCCCGCCCAGGTCCTTTGTTAACGTTGCTTGCGATCGTCGCTCTACTCGTTCGCTTTTTGATCTGGAGAGCCGGGTGGGCTGATATGTAGATACGAGTAGGGGCTCCTCCGTTGATGAACGGGGGAGCCCCTTGTTGCGTTTTGGTTGTTGTTGTGACCTAGAGGTGGCTGATGATCAGTTCCATCTTGCCTTCGAGGTCGATGGAGCTGACGGTGCTGGGGGCCAGCAGGTGGCTTCCCTTGTGGACGGGGTCGCCGCAGACGGTGCCTTCGCCGTCGATGACCGACAGGCACATGAAGGGCCAGCGCTGGTCGAGGGTCTTGCTGCCGTCGACACGCACGCGATCGACGGTGTAGCAGGGGTTGGACTCGAGCTCGGTCACGCCGTCGACCTCGGGCGCGGTCACGGTGCCGTCGGTCGGAGCCTGAGCATCAAAGTCGATGCAGTCGAGGCTCTGCTCAATGTGCAGCGGACGCAGCTTACCATCGGTGCCGGGACGGTCGTAGTCGTACAGACGATACGTCACATCGCTCGACTGCTGCGTCTCCAAAATGAGCGTGCCGGTCTTGATGGCGTGCACGGTGCCGGAGTCGATCTGGAAAAAGTCTCCCTTGTGGATCGGCAGCACGTTGAGCATGTCGTCCCAACGGCCCTCCTCGATCATCTGTGCAGCCTCGGCGCGGTCATGCGCGCGCTGGCCGACGATGATCGTGGCGCCGGGCTCGCAGTCCAGCACATACCAGCACTCGGTTTTACCCAGGCTGCCGTTCTCGTGCTTGGCGGCGTACTCGTCGTTGGGATGAATCTGGATCGAAAGGTCGTCCTTGGCGTCCAGAATCTTAATGAGCAGCGGGAACTCCTTGCCTTCGCAATTGCCAAAGAGCTCGCGGTGCTCGGCCCACAGCCACGAAAGCGTGTGGCCTGCGTACGGGCCCTCCGCAATCTGGCAGTCGCCGTTGGGATGGGCCGAGATGGCCCAGCACTCACCGATGGGACCTTCGGGAATGTCGTAACCAAATACGGTTTCGAGCTGGCGGCCACCCCAGATCTTCTCGTGGAAGATCGGCGTCAGTTTAATCAAATCGGACATATTCATACCCCCATTATGTTGCGCGGGCGTTGCACAAAACAGCTCAAAACGAGCGCCCGCGTGACTATAAAAACCTATGCCAACGTTACGTTGTGCAGTTCAAAGCGGTCGCCAACGTTGCGCGAGATCGAATACTCAAAGGCGGCGCCGCTGTCCAAAAAGCCAATCTGGGTGAGCTCGAGCAGGGGAGAGCCAAGTTTGGTGTCCAGACGCTCGGCTTCTTCCTCGGTTGCTGCCACGGCGCGAATGGTACGGTGGAAGCTCGAAATCTTCAGCCCACATTGCTCGCGGATGAAGCCGTAGACCGATCCGTACAGGTCCTTCTTTTTAAGGCCCGGGATCAGTTCGAGCGGCATATAGGTGTACTCGATGACGATGGGCTTCTCGTCGACCTGGCGCACGCGCACGATGTGATAGGCGAAGTCATCCTCGGCCATTCCCAGCTGGGTCGCAACCTCTGCCGGTGGATTGACGATCGAGAAATCGTAGACCATCGAGGTCACTTTCTCCCCGCGATGCTCGTACGAAAAGCCTTGGGCACGGTCGTTTTTGCCTTGAAAAAACACCTGGCCGGGAAGCCCCGCCGTGTCCTTGACGTAGGTGCCCGATCCGCGCCGGCTGGTAATAAGGCCTTCCTCGGTGATCTGCTCAATCGCTCGTTTGACGGTGATTTTGGAAACGCTATAGAGCTCACAGAACTCAACGACGGTGGGCAACTTATCGCCCGGCTTAAGGGCGCCGTCCTCGATGCTTCGACGGATATCTGCAGCTATCGCCTCGTATTTGGGAATCAAGGAACCTCCTTTCCAACTTGATTGAGAATAAAAGAAAGTATAGTCAACACCTAAGTATCTCTATTGAGTTATTGAAAAGTTCGAGAAAGATAAAATTAAAAGTCGCCCCGCTTGTAAAATTAGAGCGTTTTAAATGATAAACATCTGAGTAGTGTCGTGTTGAGAAATGATCGGTCCGAGGACGGGGCCGAACCGATATAACACCCAGCGAACCGAATCTCGTACTCTGCGCTTCCCCAGATAAAACCTGCCAAAACAAACCTGTCCTTTTTGGTAGGTTTTTGCCTTGGGAGCGGTACCATACAGGCAATGTTTAAACGAGAAAGGCGGGCTCCCATGGAACCTAAGCAGTATTACATCGGCATCGACGTCGGCGGCACCTCGGTCAAGGAGGGTCTGTTCGATGAGGACGGAAACCTGCTTGCCAAGGCCAGCGTGCCCACGCCTCCCATCGTTGACGCTGCGGGCTTTGCCGCGGTGACCGAGGCTATCGACCAGGTGGTCGCCAAGGCCCAGATTCCGCGCGCCTTTGTGGCGGGTATTGGCCTGGCCGTTCCGTGCCCCATCCCGGCATCGGGCGATGCCAAGGTCAAGGCCAACATTGCCATTAACCTGCCCGAGCTGAGAGTCGCCATTCAGGAGCACTGCCCCGACGCGGTCGTTAAGTACGAGAACGATGCCAACGCCGCTGCCATGGGCGAGGCCTGGCTCGGCTCTGCCAAGGGCGTACAGAACGTGGTGATGGTCACCATTGGTACCGGCGTGGGCGGCGGTGTTATCGTTAACGGCGACGTGGTATCGGGCGTTGTGGGCGCCGGCGGCGAGATTGGCCACATGGGCCTGAATCCGGCTGAGGAGCGTACCTGCGGCTGCGGCGGCCATGGCCACCTGGAGCAGTATTCTA
>UQZC01000226.1 GCA_900545505.1 uncultured Collinsella sp. | reverse complement strand
CAAAGCGGTCAACGCCGTAGACCTCGGCCAGATGAAGTGCGGTCTCGGCAACACCGGCGGCTCGGACACGATTGGCCAAATCATCTCGCGTAATACCTCACTGCCCGTGGGCTCGACCGTCATGGCGATCGATGTTGCCGTATGTGCGCTGTCGGCTCCGGTCTTTTCAATCGAAAACGCACTATATGCAGGCCTTTCGATGGTCATTAGCGGCTACGTGATCGATGCCGTGGTCGATGGTGGCAACAAACGCCGTATGGTCCTCATCATCTCGGACAAGTTCCCTGATATCGCTGCCGATATCATGTATGGCCTGGGTCGTGGTTGTACCAAGTTTAAGGCGACTGGCATGTATTCGGGTGCCGAGAAGCCGGTGATTATGGTCATCGTGAGCCGTCGAGAGCTCAATACCCTCAAGACGATCGTGCGCGAGCGCGATCGTCACGCCATTGTGACGGTCGCTGACGTTACGGAAGCCTTCGGCGAGGGATTCAAGGACATTAGCGCGTAGGGGCGACCGCGTTCCATCCAAAAGACGTTCACATTGATAAACCGTTTCATCAGCGGTTCTGCCTGCTAAATTGTTCAAATAATGATAAAAACTCTGGTAAAGCCATCAGTTTCCAGCATAATGAATGACGTACGTGCATTGCGGCTGTGTTGGGATTACCTTCGGTGCCGTGCGCATTTTGTCTAATGAGGATGAAAGGAAGGCACAATGAGCGACGAAGAGCTCAAAAAGGTTGCCAACGAGGTAAGGAAGGGCATCGTCACCGGCGTGCACGCTGCCAAGTCCGGCCATCCGGGCGGTTCGCTCGGCGCTGCCGATATCATGACCTATCTGTATTTTGAGGAAATGAACGTCGACCCGGCCGATCCCCGCAAAGCCGACCGCGATCGTTTTGTGCTCTCCAAGGGCCATTGCGCTCCGGGCCTGTACGCCGTGCTCGCCGAGCGTGGGTTCTTCCCCAAGGAGGATCTCGAGACGCTGCGCCACATCGGCAGTCACCTGCAGGGTCATCCCAACATGAACGACACCCCGGGCGTTGACATGTCCACCGGTTCGCTCGGCCAGGGCATTTCCGCCGCCGTGGGCATGGCGGTTGCCGCCAAGCACTGGGGCGATACTTACCGCACGTACGCCCTGCTGGGCGATGGCGAGAGCGAGGAGGGCCAGGTCTGGGAGGCCGCCATGTTTGCCGGCAACCAGCAGCTCGATAACCTCTGCGTGATCGTCGACCACAACGGCCTGCAGATCGACGGCCCCGTCGAGGAGGTCAACGACCCCATGCCGCTCGCCGACAAGTTCCGTGCCTTTAAGTTCCACGTGGTGGAGCTTGCCGACGGCAACGATTTCGACCAGATCCGCGCCGCCTTTGCCGAGGCTCGCGCTACCAAGGGCCAGCCGACCGCCATTATCGCCGAGACCATGAAGGGTAAGGGCGTTTCCTTTATGGAGAACCAGGTGGGTTGGCACGGTAAGGCCCCCAACGATGAACAGTTTGAGCAGGCCATGGCAGAGCTCACGGCCGCCGGAGAGGAGCTCTAGGATGGCAGACGTCAAAAAAATCGCCACGCGCGTAAGCTACGGCGAGGCCCTCGTCGAGCTCGCCAACGAGCACGATGACTTTGTGGTCCTCGACGCCGACCTAGCCGCCGCCACGCAGACCGGCAAGTTCAAGGCCGCCTGCCCCGATCGTTTCTTCGATGTGGGCATTGCCGAGAGCAACCTGATGGGCGTCGCCGCCGGTATCGCGACCACCGGCCGCGTTGCCTTCGCGAGCACCTTTGCCATGTTCGCCGCCGGCCGCGCTTTTGAGCAGGTCCGTAACTCCATCGGCTACCCGCACCTCAACGTTAAGATCGGTGCCACGCACGCCGGTATCTCGGTGGGCGAGGACGGCGCCACGCACCAGTGCTGCGAGGATATCGCCCTGATGCGCGTCATCCCTGGTATGACCGTGATCGTTCCCGCCGACGACGTCGAGGCCCGCGCCGTGACGCGCGCCGCCTACGAGTGCGATGGCCCGGTGTACATGCGCTTCGCTCGTTTGGCCTCGCCGGTTATCAACGATCCCGAGACCTACAAGTTCGAGTTGGGTAAGGGTATTGTCATGCGCGAGGGCGCCGATGTGACCATCATCGCCTGCGGCCTGATGGTCGGCGAGGCTCTCGAGGCCGCCGAGCAGCTCGCTGCCGAGGGCATCGACGCCGAGGTCATCAACATGCACACCATCAAGCCCATCGATGCCGACCTGATCGTCAAGAGCGCCACCAAGACCGGCCACGTCGTGACCGTCGAGGAGCACTCTGTGATCGGTGGCCTGGGCAGCGCCGTTGCCGACGTCCTGTGCGAGCAGTGCCCGACGCCGCTCAAGAAGATCGGCGTCAACGACACCTTCGGTGAGTCCGGCCCGGGCGCCGAGCTCCTGCACAAGTACGGCCTGGACGCCGCCAACATCGTGGCGACCACCAAGGAGTTCTGGGCATAAGGCAAGGCGGATCTCAAGGACTGCTTCGCCAGAACTATAAAACTGCTTCGCCAGTACTATGGAAACCCGCAGGGGCGCTCTCTTGGAGAGCGCCCCTGTTTCAGTTGCGGTGAAATAAGGACTGTTTTGCCAGCTTAAAGGCTCAGCAGTCCCTATTTCACCGCAACTCATGAAGACGCCCCTCAAGCACGGTCCCATCAGGGAAAAGGGCATATATCGGCAAAGTGCAATTCAGACCCTTCCAACTTTGTATATGCAGCACCCCAAGATAAACGCGGCGACCCCTTAGTTACCGCAGGCCGGGCACAGGGTTA
>UQZC01000225.1 GCA_900545505.1 uncultured Collinsella sp. | reverse complement strand
CCAAGATGACTTTTGCGTACTCATCCCTTTTAAGCACATCACCGTCCTGAATGGCGCAGCTCAGCTGCTGCCAGTGCGACCCGTGGTTGACGGTGTCAAAGACGCGCTGGTTATAGCCGAGCTCTTCGGGTAGAAGGGCATGTCGAATCCGAGCTGCCGTCTGCGGCTCGATCCCCAACGATTCAAGTTCATGGTTGAGCACGGCGCCCTCGGCGGCACTCAGGCGCAACGGTAGCACGCGCCCGGCGTCACCAGTGAGGGCCACGCGCTCGCCGCGGCATTCGCAGATGATGCGCGCGCCCGATTCTCGGTCCGCGAGCGTCGAGACGATCTCGAGAATCTCGTCGAGCGACGCCCCCGTGATGTCAAAGCGGCTGCAAATCTCGGTTCGTGTCATGCCGCCATCGCCGGCGGCGTAGAGGGCCTCCATGATGTCGATGGCGCGCGAGAGTCTCTGCTCGCTGGTGAGTTTACGCACGGGCATGCTCGTGCACCGTCCTTTCTATGAGGTGGTTCCACGCCTGCTTGAGCGATTTGGGGGCCATGGGCCTCATGCCGTCCATGGCGTGGGCCATGCAAAATGAGGCGGCAGCTTCAAGGTCGCGCACGTCAACGGTCCAGATCCATCCCGCATCGGTGTGTGTGAACTCACCTCGCCCGCGCGTGAGGCCGTTGATCATATCGATCTGCGTCTGAGGGGCGAACGAGAACGTGGCTGCAACGGGCGGTCGGTCGGCAAAATCGAATTCAAAGAACAGATAGTCGTTGAGATTGAAGTTCGCGGGGATGACGTAGGCCTTCGAAGGACGCCAAGCGCGTACGATACGGTCGCAGCGGAATGTCCTGATGTCGTCGGTGACGTTGTCGAGGCCGCAGAAGTACGCCACGCCCTCGCGCTCGAACATGCCGTAGACGCAGACGGTACGTTCTTTCTGCTCGCCGCGTCCGTTCTGATATAAAAATCGCAGCGCACAACGCTCGGCAAAGGCGCTCCAAACCGCATCGACGGTGGGAGAGCGGCTGATCGGCGCCTCGTCTACCGTCGTCCTGCCGGTGAGATAGGCAATCTTGGAGCGAATATCGGCAAGCGGTGCGGCAAAAGTGGATGAGCCGGCCGCTAGTGTCTGGTCGATGGCGTTGAGCAGGATATCGGCGTCGTCTGCGGTAATGAGGCCGCCTGCCGCAAACGTGTGCTCGCGGTCGATTGCCCACGAGCTTTCCTCGGTCTCCTGCGCGCCGGTGGGGCGAACCTCCTTGATTAAGATGCCGCGTTCGAGCAGTTTGTCACGATCGCGTCGAAACTTGCGCTTATCCGAGTCGATATTGCCCGAGCCATATCCCAGGTCAGAATCCAAGACGATCTGCTCGGTCGTCAGCGGTTCGGGGGAGCTATTGAGCACAAAGAAAAGATTGAGGATGCGCTGAGCCGTTTTATCGAAACTGGGCTCCGAATTCCCCTTTTTAATTGTCGCGGTCGTGTCGCTTGCCGTCATAGAGTCCTCGCATGAGAAGGTGGTTTGCTGCCATGATTTTAGTCCGATATGGAGATTAGGCTATATCCTTGTCCGCTCGGGGCGTTAAGATGGCCCGAATTCGGTCGTTTGCGCTCGCTCGGGGTATACTTTCGACTATATACGGTTCTAATGTGCATGCATTGGGCCTATTTGTCGGATTATGGATGTGGAGCGCACATGGCGAACACCCAGAACTATATTAACCACCTGCTGCAGAACACCGGCATTACGCCGGCATGCAGCGAAGAAGAGCGCTTGGCTGCCGAGGATATCGCTCAGATCTTCCGCAACCACGGCTTTGATCCCGAGGTTCAGGAGTTCAATGCCCCGGCGCCCAGTAGATTGGCGTTTGCCGTTACCGGTATTCTTGCGTTTGCCAGCGCCCTGCTGATGGGTATCGGCGGCGGTATCGGCTTGGTCGGCACCTTGCTGGCCATTGTCGGTGCCGTTCTTTACGTGCTCGAGCGCACGGGCCACCCCGTGGTTTCGCGTCTGGGCAAGACGGGCGTGAGCCAAAATGTCATCGCCTACCACAAGGCCTCGGGCCCGCTCGCGTCTCCGCGCAACCGCCCGGTGGTCGTTGTCGCACACTACGACTCTCCCCGTGCTGAGCTGCTCGCCCGCGAGCCCTATGCTTCGTATCGTGCGCTCATCGCCAAGCTGTTGCCCGTTGCGACGGTTGCCCCCGCTGCCGTTGCCATCCTGCGTATCCTGCCGCTCCCCGGCGCGCTCAAGGTTCTGCTGTGGATTGTCGCGATCCTCGCTTCCCTCGTTGCGCTCGCCAACGCGGCAAACATCATCTCTAACCGCCACATTCTTCCCTATACGTCCGGCGCGGTGTGCAACAAGTCTTCTGTCGCCGCTATGCTCGGCGTTATGGACAACGTTGCTCCCTTCCAGGGCGAAAACGAGTTTCCCGACGATGTTCCGTTCGACACCTATTTTGGGGAGCAGAAGCGTCGTGCCGAGGAAATGGCGCGTGCGGCGGCGGAGTATGCCGCGGCCCAGCAGCAAAACGACTACGGCAACACCATCGAGTACGAAGAACCTACCTACGCCGAGGATGAGTTCGGTCAGCCGATTACTCCCGACGCTCAGACCGAGCCCGAACAGGGTGAGGCTTTCGACGAGCAGATCGAGGGCTTTGAGGGTGCGTCTGCCGACGAGACGCTGATCGGCGCCATCGTGCCCGAGGGTCAGAATCAGGCCGTCCAGGCCGAAGAGTTCAATGACGAGGTTCCCACTGCCGAGCCGACGGAGGAGCCTGCCGCGGCCGAGCCCAAGCTCTATCGCAATGC
>UQZC01000224.1 GCA_900545505.1 uncultured Collinsella sp. | reverse complement strand
AAGCTCAACTAACCTGTTCGGCTTTACGAGCCACCCCATCTTGGCGTTCATTCGTCGCTCGCGTACCCAAGTACGCTTCACTCCTCTTTCGCGCCAGCCTGGGGTCCCTCGTAAAGCCGTCTCCGTGCTTCACCACCAAAGACTGTCCCAAACAACTAGCTCTTGGGGACGTTCTTAAACGACTAGTCATGTAAGAACGTCCCCAATGACTATGAAAGGTATCCATGGAAACGATCATCAACGTCGACGATGTCTCGTTCTCCTATGGCACGCAGACCGAACAGGCGCTCAGCCACATCTCGCTCGGCGTGAACAAGGGAGATTTCATCGGCATCATCGGGCCCTCGGGCGCCGGCAAGTCCACGCTTGCCGCCTGCCTGTCGGGCGCCGTGCCCCACCACTACACCGGCGCGTTCTTTGGGTCCGTCATGGTCGACGGCCACGACACCTGCGAAGTCTCGCTCACCGACGTGTCGCAAATCGTCGGCAGTGTGCTGCAGGATATCGACACGCAGATGGTCGCTTCGGTCGTCGAGGACGAGATGCTCTTTGGCCTCGAGAACTTTGGCGTTCCCCACGACCAGATCGAGCAGCGCGTGAGCGAAACGCTCAAGACCGTCGGCATCAGCGACCTGCGCGACCGCGAGATCGCCACGCTCTCGGGTGGACAGAAGCAAAAGGTAGCCATCGCCGCCATCCTCGCCATGCGCCCGCACGTCTTGGTTCTCGACGAGCCCACCGCGGCACTCGACCCCGCCAGCTCCACGTTGGTCTTCGAGACGCTGCGTGAGGCAAACCGCGTACTTGGAATCACCATCGTCGTCGTTGAGCAAAAGGTCGCCCTGCTCTCGGAGTACTGCAACCGCGTGCTCGTGCTCAACCATGGCGAAATTGCGCTGCAGGGCGAGCCACACGAGGTCTTCGCGCATACCGACGAGCTCCGTGCCATCGGCGTCGACTGTCCTCGCGTCACGCGTATCTTCAATAGCCTCGAGGCCGATGGCCTGGTAAGCGGTACCCCCTGCTTGGATGTCGATGAGGCCGAGCGCCTGATTTCGGACATCGTCGACCCCGCCCACGCGGCTATCGAAGCCCAGGCGCCCGCCGGTTCCCCGCATGCACCGTCGTTGCGCCCTCATGCCAAGGACGCCGAACCCGTACTCACCTTCGACCATGTTGAGTTTGCCTATCCCAATGGCGGCGCCGCCGTCCACGACCTCAACCTGACCCTCTATCCCGGCGAGCTCGTGGGCATCGTCGGCCAGAACGGTGCCGGCAAGACCACGCTCACCAAGCTGCTCACGGGCCTGCTCAAGCCCGCATCGGGCAGCGTGCGCGTCACGGGACTGGATACCGCAGCCGTTCCCACGAGCCGCATTGCCCGCGAGGTCGCGACCCTCTTCCAAAACCCCGACCGCCAGATCTGCAAGGACACCGTGCTCGACGAGGTCGCCTTTGGCCTGGAGCTAACCGGCATCGACCGTGCCGAGGCGCTGCGTCGCGCCCAGCTCGTCATCGACCGCTTTGGCTTGCCGGCCGACGAGGCGCCCTTCTCGCTCTCGCGCGGTCAGCGACAAATGGTGGCGCTTGCCTCCGTCGTAGTGGTTGAGCCCAAGATCGTCGTGCTCGACGAGCCCACGAGCGGCCTTGACTACCGCGAGTGCATGACCGTCATGGAGACCGTGCGCACCATGGCCGAGCGCGGTTGCGCCGTTATCATGGTCTGCCACGATATGGAAGTCGTCTCGGATTTTGCCGAGCGCATTGTGGTAATGGCCGACGGTCGCATCCTCGACCGCGGCCGCACGCACGAGCTATTCTCGAACATCGATCTCATGCGTCGTACCTACGTGGAGCCTCCCCAGGTTATTGAACTCTCGCGCCGTCTGGCATCTTCCGTCTCGCCCGCTTTTGCGCAGGTGAGCGAGGTCACCGATGTCGTTCGAATTACCAAGGAGATGGTCCACCGTGGTTAACGTCATCGACTACATGCCGGGCGATACGCTACTGCATCGCCTGAATCCCGTCGTCAAACTGGGCCTCGCTGCCGCCATCATCGTCGGCATCTTCTTGTCCGACACCTACGTGGCGCTGCTGGGCTTTTTGGCGCTCACCCTTGCACTGGGTGCCTATGCCGGCGTCGTCGACCGTCTGTTCTCGCTGCTCAAGTTGCTGATTCCGCTCGCGCTTATCATGCTGGTGCTCCAGCTTGCCTTTATGTGCGATGGCAACGTGGTGTGGGGCTTTATCACCGACACGGGCCTCATCACAGGATCGAAGGCCTGCCTGCGCCTGCTGGGTGTGGCGTTACCACTCATCCTCATGCTCATGGTGACCAAACTCAACGACCTTGCCAACGCCTGCGTCGAGGTACTGCACGTGCCGTATCGCTATGCCTTCACCTTTACCACGGCGCTGCGCTTTGTGCCGGTGTTTGGTCAGGAGATGAACGCCATCATGGAGGCGCAGACCGCACGCGGCGTCGAGTACGACACCAAGAACCCCATCAAGAAGCTAAAGCTCATGCTGCCACTGTGCGTGCCGCTGCTCATCTCGAGCGTGGGCAAGACCGATGCCACAGCCTTGGCGGCAGAACAGCGCGGCTTCTATCTGCGTACGCGCGCCAGCTCGTACAAGCGCTACCCCATCAAGGGCCTGGACATCGCCGTGCTCATCGTCAGCATCGCCCTCATCGCCATCGGCTTCCTGTTCTAGTTCACCACCGACAACAACAGCCCAACGCAAAAGGCCTCGGCTCGCACCAAACGAGCCGAGGCCTTTTGCTGTTTCACCAGATAAAACCTACCAAAATTAACCTGTCCCCTTTTGACAGGTCGGAAGCTAGAGGCGG
>UQZC01000223.1 GCA_900545505.1 uncultured Collinsella sp. | reverse complement strand
CCGGGCCCCCGCCGCGCAGGGCGGCGAATACGATCAGGAGCACCAGGCCCGCGATGCCCAGCAGGCAGCCGACACCGTGGGTGACGGAGTTCATGATCTCCTCGCCCACCGTGTAATGTGGAACGGCCGCGGTCTTGGGTCGCGGCTTAGAACTGTCGCTCGAATCGGACATGCCGGTTACATCCTCCAACGTAAAGAGTTCCCAACACTATATCAAAGCGTCTAGGTACGTGCGAAATTTGCACCATACGTGACCCTTTGTTTACCCATTCTTTGCCTGTTGACGCATCAACGGCGAACGTCCATAATGCGCTTGCATTAAATGTTGATGTATTAACATCTTATAGGAGAATACCGCATGGCTCAAAACGCACGTTCCCATCGAAAGCTCAAGATAGCCGGCATCGTTGCACTGGTGGTTGTCGTTGCGCTGCTCGGATTTGCCGGCAACTTTCTGTTTGACTTCGCGCTGAATCCCCAAGCGCCCTACACCATGAAGATGATGCAGGATAGCAAGAACGACAAAGAAGGCGAGCAGCCGGATGCCGAGGAAACCGAGGCGCGGGCGTGGTTTAAAGAGAATCGCGAGAGCAGCAGCCTCACCGCAGATGACGGAACCGAACTTGCCGCTTGGTATTTTGCCGCCTCGGAGAACACCCACGATTACGCCGTCTGCCTGCATGGATATACCAACGAGCCCATCGGCATGGCCCGATACGCCAAGCGCTTCCACGACCGCGGCATGAACGTGCTTGCGCCTGCCGCCCGCGCCCACGAGCGCTCCGGCGGCGACTATATCGGCATGGGCTGGCCCGAGCGCCTCGATATCGTCGCATGGATCGAGCAAATCGTTCAGGCTGACCCCAAGGCGCGCATCCTGGTCTTTGGCGAATCCATGGGCGCGGCGACCGCCATGAACGTCGCGGGGGAATCTCTGCCCGCAAACGTGAAATGTATTATCGAGGACTGTGGTTATACGAGTGTTTGGGACGAGTTTTCTCTGCAGCTCAAGGACGTGTTCGGCCTGCCCAGCTTTCCCTTGCTCGATGTAGCAAACTTGGTGTGCAACGTGCACGCGGGCTACGACTTTCATAAGGCGAGCAGTGTGGAGCAACTCAAACACGCGACGGTTCCCATGCTGTTTATCCACGGCGACCAGGACACCTTTGTGCCGTACAGTATGCTCGACCAAAACTACGACGCGTGCGCCAGCAAGGTCAAGCAAAAGCTCACCATCCATGGCGCCACCCACGCCAAGAGTGCGCAAGTTGACCCCGAGCTCTACTGGAACACGGTCAACAACTTCCTCGACGAGTATTTTTAGGCAAAAAGCAACGTCTGGGGTTTTGTTGCCAAAAAACGGTTTGTGGTCGGCGGGATTCGATTTTTCGCCGCACTTCCAAAAAGCCGCCCGTGAGCGCTGTGCTCACGGGCGGCTTTTGCTCAACTAACGCTACAAAGGCGCTTATTTTGTCCAATAGCTAGGCGCTACTTGACCTCGATGAGCTCATACTCGCTCGTGCCCAGGCCAATCTTCTCGGCGTGCGCGATGCACACGCGCCAGTCGGTGTCGGGATGCGTGATGCAGAAGGGATCCTTGGCCTGCTCGCCCTCCAGATACTCGTGGTTGTGCTCCATCTTGGCCGCGCTATCGGTGAGCTCGGTGTTGGGCAGCGGCTCGGATGCCATGACGGCATCGGCGCAGGCCTGGTCAATGGCGACCGGGTCGAAGCTCGCGAACATGCCGATATCGTTGACGATAGGCGTGTCGTTTTCGGGATGGCAATCGCAGTTGGGGCTGATGTCCATGGCAAGCGAGATGTGGAAGCTCGGGCGGCCGTCGACGACGGCCTTCGTATACTCGGCGATCTTGCAGTTGAGCACGTCGTCCGCGGCCTCATAGCCGGGCTTGATGCAGTCCTGGTTGCATGCCGCAATGCAGCGTCCGCAGCCCACGCAGCGATCGTGGTCGATGGCAGCCACGTGCACCGTGCGAGTGTTGCCGTTGGCAAGCTCGCGCTCGCGGGTATCGTCAAACGAGATGGCGTTGTGCGCACAGATCTTTTCGCAGGCATGGCAGCCAACGCAGTGCTCGGTCGCGACGTTCGGCTTGCCGGCGGCATGCTGCTCCATCTTGCCGGCACGGCTGCCGCCTCCCATGCCCAGGTTCTTCATGGCGCCGCCAAAACCGGCCTGCTCATGGCCCTTAAAGTGGGTGAGGCTGATCACGATATCGGCATCCATGAGCGCCTGACCGATCTTGGCCTCGTGCACGTACTCGCCGCCCTCGACCGGGACGAGCGCCTCGTCGGTGCCCTTGAGGCCGTCGGCGATGATGATCTGGCAACCCGTGGCATACGGGGTAAAGCCGTTCTGGTAGGCGGTGTCGATGTGCTCGAGCGCGTTTTTGCGGCTACCGACATAGAGCGTGTTGCAGTCGGTGAGGAAGGGCTTGCCGCCCAGCTCCTTCACCACGTCGGCGACGGCGCGAGCGTAGTTGGGGCGCAAAAAGCTCAGGTTGCCCAGCTCGCCAAAGTGAATCTTAATGGCGACGAACTTGTTCTCAAAGTCGATCTGCTCAATACCGGCGTGACGGATGAGGCGCTTGAGCTTGTCGAGCTGGCTCTCGCGAGCATGCGTGCGCAGGTTGGTGAAGTACACCTTAGCGGGTGCTGCGGGTGCAGTTGCGGTCATAGATATATCCCCTCGGTCTATATGGCGTTACAGACATAGAGGATGGTACCAGTTAAAGCAGAGTTAAAGTCAAGTACGACACCTAGTCGTTGGGAACGTTCTTAAATCCTTGATTATCAACTTCATCCGAACACTTCCCACATTCATCCGTACATGTACGGA
>UQZC01000222.1 GCA_900545505.1 uncultured Collinsella sp. | reverse complement strand
CACGCCGGGTCTGTTGGCCGGGCGCTTCGCCGATGTTGCCGACAGCAACGCTGGCCTCGCCGGCAGCCTTAAGCAGATAATCAGTCAGCGACGTGGTGGTCGTCTTGCCGTTGGTGCCCGTGATGGCAATCCAGTTATCGGGCGACAGGCGATAGGCAAACTCGGGCTCACCCATAATCTGGGCGGCATGCTCGCGCCCAGCCTTAAAGAAGCCCGAGAACTCCGAGATGCCCGGGCACGTCACGCATACGTCATAGGCGCCCTCGACCTGTTCGGTCCCATAGACAAACGACGCACCAGCAGCCTCGAGCGCACGCGTGGCGTCATTGGGCTCAGAGGTGCCACCGCCATACACGGTAACGGCACTTACGCGCTCGGGATGTGCCAGCGCCCAGCGGGCGACATCGAGACCGGATTTGCCCTGACCCAAAACGAGCAGGCTAAAGACATCAGCAAGAGACATGAAAGACCACTATCCCAACTGGAAGAACAGAGCAAGGCCAACGGCACCAAAGGCAGCAGCGATAATCCAAAAACGGATGACGACCTTGGTCTCGGCCCAGCCCTTCTTTTCGAAATGATGATGGATGGGCGCCATAAGGAAGACGCGCTTGTGCGTAAAGTGGAAGTAGACAACCTGAATCATGACCGACAGGGTCTCAACGATAAACAGGCCGCCGATGATAAGGGAGACGACCTCGGTGTTGGTCATGATGGACGTGCAGGCAAACGCGGCGCCCAGGGCAAGCGAGCCGGTATCGCCCATAAAGATGCTCGCCGGATAGCAGTTGAACCACAGAAAGCCCAAGCAGGCACCGGCACACGCGGTGCAGAAGATGGACAGGTTCACGTCTCCGTGCAAAAACGCCATGGCAGCCATGGCGAGCATGGCAATCATGGAGGTGCCGCCAGCAAGACCGTCAAGGCCATCGGTCAGGTTCACGGCATTAGAAAGACCGGCGATCATCAGCCAGCAAAAGACAATGTAGAGCCACGGGAACGAAAGGCCGCAGATGGTGGTCGAAAGCACGCCAAGGTCAATCGTCAGGCCGCCGGGAAAACGAATCTCGGGGGCGACGCCGCACCAGTTAACGGCAAGTACCGTAAAGGTGACACAGATAATGGTTAGGCCGATCATCTTGGCATGAGGCGTCAGACCGAGCGAGCGCCCATGCGTAACGGAGGTCAGGTCGTCGATCAGGCCCAGCACGCCGGTCGCCAGCGTGGCGAGCAGCACGAGCACGAGCTCGGTGGTGAGCTTGCCCATCAGCAGGCAGGTCAGCGAAATCGCAACAAGGATGATGACGCCGCCCATGGTCGGCGTACCCTGTTTAATCAAATGACGCTTGGGGCCGTCGGCTCGGACCTGTTGGCCGATACCCTCGACCTTCAGCAGCTTGATCCACCACGGCATGAGCAGCAGCGCAATGGCAGCGGCGATGCCAAGCCCCAAAAAAGCCTGATACGTTGGATACGAGGGATTGCCGAACATGGGCTAGCACACACCTTCCACAAAGCGGTCGAGCTCAACAAAGCGGGAACCCTTGACCAGTACAACATCATGTTTTTCAAGCGCGCCGCCCATGCGGTCGAGCACCTGCTGATAATCGGAGAACACCTGGATGCGGTCCTCGTCCATGCCCATCATGCGCGCGGCATCGGCCATAAGCTGGGCCAGCTCACCACCCACGCACGCCAGCATGTCGAGCTTCTTGGCGGCCGCATAGGCGCCCACGAGCTCATGCATGCGAGGAGCCTCATCGCCCATCTCGCCCATCTCGCCCAGGATCGCCATGCGAGACCCCGTGCACGAAAGCGAGCACAGTAGATCGAGGCCAGCAGCCATGGATTCGGCACTGGCGTTATAGGAATCGTCGATGACGCGGGCACCGCTCTTGGCGCGCTTGATCTCCTGGCGGTGACCGGTGATCGTGAGGCCCCTAAAGGCAGCATCGATCTGCTCGGGCGTCACGCCCAAGCGATAGGCAACCGCGGCGGCCTTAACGGCATTAGGAACGGACTGCACGCCGGGGATGGCAAGCATGGTATCGATCGTCTCACCCTGGCCAAAATCGAGCGTAAAGACCGGACGTCCCTCGTCATCAACACGAATGTCGCGGGCACGGACCTCATCATCGTCCGAGACGCCGGCCAGCATCACATCGATACCAGCAGGCTGGGCGAACGTATCGCGAATGAACGGCGTAAAGTCGTCCTCACCGCCCAAAACCAGCAGCGGCAAGAAGTCGCCGGCGGCGCACATGCCCTGGACAATCTCGGCCTTAGCGCGGGCGATGTTCTCGCGGCTGCCCAAAATGCCGATGTGAGAGGTACCAATCTTGCTTACGATGGCAAGGTTGGGATTGGCGGACTGGGACAGGCGCTCAATCTCGTGGAAATGGTTCATGCCCATCTCGAGCACCAGGACCTCGGTATCGGCCGGAGCGGAAAGCACCGTGAGCGGCATGCCGATCAGGTTATTGAAATTGCCCTTGGTGGCCCAGACACGATAGCGCTTGGCGAGCACGGCGGCGAGCACGTCCTTGGTCGTCGTCTTGCCGATGGAACCGGTAATGCCAACGACCAGGCAGCCAAGCTCCAGGCGATACGTGTGCGCCAAACGCAGCAGAAACTCCTCGGGATCATCGGTCAGCAGGATGGCGCACCCCTTGTCCTGCGCCAGCGAGACCAGCTCAGCCTCGGGCTCACGCGTCATCACGACGGCGCCGGCACCCGACTGGACGGCACGGGAAGCAAAATCATTGCCGTCGACGTTTTCACCGGGAAAGGCGACGAAAATCGTCCCTTCCTCGACCTGGCGCGAGTCGATAACGCACCCGCGGCATACCCGATCGGCT
>UQZC01000221.1 GCA_900545505.1 uncultured Collinsella sp. | reverse complement strand
TGGAGATGACCAGGATGTCCCGGATGCCCGCCAGCATGAGGGTGGACAGCGGGTAATAGATCATGGGCTTGTCGTAGACCGGCAGCAGCTGCTTGGAGGTCACGAGAGTGAGCGGGTACAGTCGCGTGCCGGACCCGCCCGCGAGGATGATGCCTTTCATTTAATCTGTCCTCTACAATCGAAATGCGCTTTAGATCGAGTGATAAATAAGACTTGGGTATCCTATTTTGCTAAACCCCCTCATTCTTAACGAAATAGGCAAGGTAATGACTGCGGAATATGGCTACCTGAATTGCCCCTTCCATTTTTCAATGCTCGACCAAGGGAGATTGATTCCGGTTATTTCAGGTTGGTTAATCCAATCAGCCATTTTGAGTAAAAAGTCATCTTCTCGTTCGAAAACAGGAAGTCCGGTATCTTCACCGATGATCGCGTGCCAAATGTTGGTAATGGACTCACTTTGCTTCAACGCTATGAAAAGCGCCAGTATCGAAAATCAATTTATAATCCCACAATGATGTGAATTCGTTCGGGCAAATAACGACCGCAAAGTGATACAAGCGAATAAGATCCGGCAAGAGTTAGCGCCCAAACAGCAAATGTCGAAACACCAAGTGGAATGACGAATAATCCAAGCAGTTTCCAAACGGCCTTGAGAACAAGTATATGGCAGAGGTAGATTCCAAAAGAGGCGTTCCCAAGGTCAACAAGCAAAGTAGAAGATAATCGCGACTTGAATGATCCCGGAACCGCCATAAGAAGCGCGATCACAGCTAAAGAGGTCGCGGCAGAACCGAGCTTAAGCTGAGTTGTGGCCATATTGAAATCGCCAGTCAAATACCACCAGAAGCCTGCGACCTCCTGAATTATTAAAAATATAAAGAGCACTGCAACAAGCTGAGTGGTTCGTCCTTCAATGAGCGCAGCCCAACGCCTCCAGTCGAGACCGAAAACATAAAAGATGAGCCACATGGGGCAGAAAACCTGTATTAGAGGCAATGCGATACCGGCAACGGCAGCGAGCTCCCTTAGAAGCCGGTGTCACACAATAGACAAAGAACCTATACCGTGAAAGGAGCCTGAACAGTACCGGAGTAAGCAGCACAAGCTGTGAATGGACCAATAGATAGTACATCTGAGCCGATACGGAGCCCACGGCGAACGCCAGAAACCCAGACGCCCATGAAGGGCGGGAAACGCCGCAAGATAGATAACGCTCCAGAACGCATAAGGTCCGGCAACCTTGCTAATGCGGCGTCGAAGACCCCCCCGCATTAAATTTGCGCTCGTCGGTAAGAACACCGGATAAAAACAAGAACAACGCAACAGAAAAGTTGAGGAATGGGCGAATGGCGACCGACGCGGCACATTGAGGAAGACAGTGGATAAGCACCACTGCGGAAATCGCAAGCCCACGAAGAGCTTGAAGGTAGCGATCCTTGGCCATCTAGGCTCTCCTTCCAACGAGTCTCTTTAGTCGTCGTTTAATACCACCAAGCTTGCCGCGGACACGCTGCCAGAGAGTGGGACGGAAATCCCACTTGTCCATGAGATCTGGGATGGAAAGCCCGGCAGACACGTCGTTCAAGAACTCGTCGCGCTTTGGATAAGGCGTGACAGAATGGACGAGGCTAGGGTTGCCCGCGATTACCCCATCAAGCGTCGCCGGACCGTTTGCAGTAAGCCCAGAAATAGCCTCGAATGCCCGCACGCCCTTCTCGGTATTGCATAGGACGGCAGATACGCCCTTGGAGTTGTCGACCTCGGGATGGGTATTCTGGAACCCCCAGAAATCACCGAGCGTGATATCGGCGCCGCTGGAGCGCTTTGCTGGACATGCCAGACAGGACGAACGAAGGCTCGCATTGGCCAGAAACGCTTTCATGTACCAGTCTTTGCCGAATATCTGGGACTCGGTGTCCCCGGTGTTGTCTTTCTCCGCTATGTGCTTGTACATAGCGGAGTAAGACAACCATCCGGTTGTCTTACTCCGCATATTGACGTCGCAGACGTCCGACCCGAAGGCCTCACCACGGTAGTCGACCCAGCGCGACCAGAGCTCTGGAGACGGAACACCGTGGCAGATGACGTCGACGCCGAGGAAGAGGTCAGAGTCGGCGAGTTTCCCCAGGTATGAGCGCATGCCAGCCACCTGGCATGCAGTACCGGCAAAGAGCGCCGGCCTGCCTTCACGCAGGGCAGCGCGGACGCCCTCGAAGACGCCGCGGCCAACCGCGCTCTGAACGTATTTCGAGCGCATAACGGCGCCGAGCGCCGGCCTGTCCTCCACGAGCACGTGACGAAGCTCGCGGCAACCGTCCGTCCACGCGGCGCCCGCCACAACACCGCCGCGCGAGAGAGCGTCACCGGCGAGTAGACCGAACACGCCGCCCGACGACGATCTATCGAGCAAGCCGACGTCATGAGCCTTCGCCCAGAGGGCGAACTCGCACCCGTCCTCCCCAGGGGCGTTGAGCGCCGGGCATACGGCGTCGCACGCCCCGCAGCCTACGCACCCGGAGGCGTCGACGGTGGGGTGTAGGAAGCCACAATCATCGGGTTCCATGGAGATGCATGACTTGGGGCAGCGGGCAGCGCACGCGCCGCAGCCGCAGCAACGGTCGCCAAGCGAGACGACCCTCGGGGATTTCTCGGAATCATTCATGATGGACCCTATCTAAGGAACGGGAGACGAGAGACGACCGCGATACGTTCGTCCTTCGTTAGGACGGCGAGCCAAAGGGCTATGGCGAAAAGCGCGCTGTAAACGGTGCCCCACTCGAGGAACGCGGGCCATCCGTTGACGGGCAGGACCGCCGTGCCAGCGAGGCAGGCGACGGTGACGGCAGCCCAGGCGAGCA
>UQZC01000220.1 GCA_900545505.1 uncultured Collinsella sp. | reverse complement strand
GTGTTCGCGAGCTTGCCGGCGGTCGTATCTGCTTGCTTGCCGCTGCTCGAGTTCGCCTGCTTGGTGGAGCTTGGCGGGGTATTTTTGCCGGTCGCGGACGAGCCGGTGGGCTGTGTCGCCTCGGCCGGTTGCGCTGAACTGGAGGGTTTTGTCGTCTCGGCGGGTTTCGTTATCTCGGGCGAGGTGGTCTTATCTGCCGCGGCCTTTGCCTCTTCGTATGCTTTGCAGGCGTCATCATAGGCCGCTTGCGCCTTTTCCAAATCGCCGAGGAGCGCATTTCGCTTGGCTATGTCCTCGTCGATGTGGGCTTTAGCTTCCTCTGCCTCACTTTCGAAATGCTGAACCTGTTTTTCCTGGCTTTCGAGTCGGCGTTGGTAGGAGTGAAGATCATCTTCATAAGATTTTTCTCGCCTTTCTGCCGCCATGATCTCCATGCGCAACTGCTTAATATGCTCCTTAATAGCTGTGCTGGGCTCCTCGTCGCCGAGTGCTTCAAGTGCCTTATCTAATTCTGCCTGAAGGCCGCTTGTCCGGTTGTGGGCCTCATCGTATTTGGCTTGGGCTGCATCGACGTTCGCTTGCATGGCGGGAAGGGGTTCCCTCCGTTTGGCGGCTTCCGTCACCACCATGTCGTAGATCTCTTGAAAAGCGGCAATGTCATCATCGATTTCCGCAAGTTTCTCGGGACTTGCGGCGTTTTTTGCGGCCTCGAGTTTTTTGAGCGCTTCCTGCATGGCTGCATACGCTTTTTCTTTTGCGGCGGCCGCATCTTCTGTCTGCGGGGCGCCCGAATTGCCGCTGGTGGCGCTCGTCTGCGAAACGGCCGCACCGGTGGGGGAACTGGTTTCTGCCGCGATCGCCGTTGTGGGGGCGATTCCCGCGACAAGTGCCGCGGAAAGGGCGATGCCCACAGTTGCTCGTCTTGCTCTTCTTGCGAGAATGTCGTTCATCTCGGCACCTCATTTCAAGGGTCGGCGACTAACTTGGTAGCACTAATGTAAATATACCATGCTAGTTGACCCGACACTGGCTGGGTGTGCGCGTATACCCCTCCCCTGAAAACTGAATCCCGTTAGAAATGACGAGTTGTTTACGCTTCTTTTGGGGTGGCGGTACTATCATGGTTCGAATTGAATGTGGATGATGATAGGGGAGCGCCTATACATGATTGAGCTGCTCAGGCGTTTTGGTGGTAAGTTTCGCCGGTATATGGTGATTGGCCCTGCGTGTAAGCTGATCGAAGTGATTTTTGATCTGCTGACGCCGCTGGTGATTGCCCAGATGATCGATAAGGGTATTGGCGCACACGATGTCAACGCCGTTATCCACTACGGCATGGTACTTGGCGCCATGGCTGTGATCGGCATCTCGTTTACGCTTGTCTGCCAAAAGATGGCGGCGCTGACCTCGCAGGGCATGGGCACCGATATCCGTGGTGCGCTCTACCAGCACATTAATAAGCTGAGCTACGCCGAGCTCGATCGCTTTGGTACGCCGTCGCTCATCACGCGCATCACCAACGACGTCAACCAAGTCCAGCTCGCCGTGGCGCTGGGCGTGCGCATGCTCATCCGCTGGCCTTTCCTGGCGGTGGGCTCCATGGTTGCGGCCCTTGCCATCGACCTTAAGCTCGGCATTATCTTTTTGATCTGCACGCCCGCCATCGGCCTGGTGTTTTGGTTTGTCATGGCGCGCTGCATTCCGTACTACAAGCAGCTGCAGGCAAAGCTCGACCGCATCGCGCTTATCTGCCGCGAGGGCCTTTCGGGCACCCGCGTGGTCCGTGCGTTTGTGCGCGAAGATCACGAGCGTGAGCGTTTTGCCCAGGCGGCCGATGACCAGGCGCATGTCGCCATCGCCGTGGGTAAGCTCTCGTCGATTCTCAACCCCGTCACGTTTTTGGTGATGAACCTGGGTGTGTGCGCCATCCTGTGGGTGGGCGGCATTCAGGTCAACGTGGGCGAGCTTACGCAGGGCCAGGTCATGGCGTTTGTGAACTACATGACCCAGACGCTCACCTCCATCGTGTATGTCGCCAACCTGGTCGTGGTCTTTACCAAGGCGAGCGCCAGCGCGTCGCGTATCAACGAGGTGCTCAATTGCGTGCCGAGCATTACCGACGCGGGTAACCAGCCGGTCGCTCTGCCCGAGCCGGGTGCGATGGGCGATGCCGCCCCGGCCCCTGCGCTGAGCTTGAGCCATGCGAGCTTCTCCTTTGGCACCGGCGCTGCCAACGCCGTCAACGATGTGACCCTGGAGCTTCCGCTGGGCAAGACGCTCGGCATTATCGGCGGTACGGGCAGCGGTAAGTCCACGCTCGTCTCGCTTATCCCGCGTCTGTACGATGCGGGTACCGGCAGTGTGAGCGTGATGGGCTCCGACGTGCGCGCTTGGCCGCTCGACCAACTGCGCCACGTGGTCGCGACCGTTCCGCAGCGCGCGTCGCTGGCGAGCGGCACCATCCGCAGCAACCTGACCTGGCGTGACGAGTCGGCGACCGACGATGAGCTCTGGGCGGCGCTCGATATGGCGCAGGCCAGCGAGTTCGTGCGCAACAAGCCGCAGGGTCTCGACGCCCCGGTCGAGGCGGGTGGCAAGAACTTCAGCGGCGGTCAGCGCCAGCGCCTGACCATCGCGCGCGCCTTGGTGGGTTCGCCTCAGATATTGATCATGGACGACTCCGCCTCGGCGCTCGACTTTAAGACTGATGCGGCGCTTCGTCACGCTATTCGCGAGCGCAGCGTGCGCGGTGCCGCCGAGGGCGGGCTGCCGCTCACGACGGTGATCGTAAGCCAGCGCGTCTCGACCGTGCGCGACGCCGACATGATCTGCGTACTCGATCACGGCTCGGTTGCGGGCCTGGGCACGCATGAC
>UQZC01000219.1 GCA_900545505.1 uncultured Collinsella sp. | reverse complement strand
TGGGTGCTGCCCATGCTGGTGCCGGGTTCCGCCGAGTTCCTCAACATGCGCGTGAGCCAGCTCGAGGAGCACCCGGTCTACGCCAAGTTCTTTGAACAGGCATCCAAGGGCCCGCTGTCCAAGGCCACACCGATGGTGCCGCCCGGAGGCGCCGGTATCGGCATGCACGTCATTCCGGTCGAGAAGGCCATTGACGCCGCGAGCACGTCGGTGCCTATTGAGCATATTGAGCACTGGCTCGACAAATACGAGGGTAAGTATGCCGCTAGCACCTGCAGCTGCCGCGCGAGCCGTCGCGTGATGGGTGAGGGCTGCGCCGACGACCCGGCCGATTGGTGCATCGCCGTGGGCGATATGGCCGACTACGTGGTCGAGACCGATCGTGGCCATTACGTGACCCGCGACGAGGTCTACGACATCCTGCGCCAGGCCGAGGACAACGGCTTTGTGCACCAGATCACCAACATCGACGGCGAGAACAAGATCTTCGCCATCTGCAACTGCAACGTCAACGTGTGCTACGCCCTGCGCACCTCGCAGCTGTTCAACACGCCCAACCTGTCGCGCTCGGCCTATGTCGCCAAGGTCGAGAAGGACAAGTGCGTTGCCTGCGGTCGCTGCGTTGAGGTGTGCCCGGCCGGCGCCGCCAAGCTCGGCCAGAAGCTCTGCAGCAAAAAGGCGGGCGGACAGGTGCCCGAGTATCCGCGCCAGGAGCTGCCCGACGCCACCAAATGGGATCACACCAAGTGGTCGCCCAACTACCGCAACGACAACCGTATCGAGACGCATGAGTCCGGCACCGCTCCCTGCAAGACGGCCTGCCCCGCGCACGTTGCCGTTCAGGGCTATTTGAAGCTCGCGGCTCAGGGTCGCTATGACGAGGCCCTAGCACTCATTAAGCGCGAGAACCCGCTGCCCGCTATCTGCGGCCGTGTGTGCAACCGCCGCTGTGAGGATGCCTGCACCCGCGGCCGTGTGGATGCCGCCGTGGCTATCGACGAGGTCAAGAAGTTCATCGCCCAGCGCGATCTGGATGCCGCGACCCGCTATGTCCCGCCTGTGGTGACCCCGACGCGTGCCGGCGGCTTCGACCAGAAGATCGCCATTATCGGTGCCGGCCCAGCCGGCCTGTCCTGCGCTTTCTACCTGGCCGAGAAGGGCTACAAGCCCGTCGTATTCGAGAAGAACGAGCGCCCGGGCGGCATGCTCACCTACGGTATTCCCAGCTTTAAGCTGCAGAAGGACGTCATTGAGGCGGAGGTCGAGGTCATTCGCCTGATGGGCGCCGAGTTCCGCTATGGCGTGGAGGTCGGTCGCGATGTGACGCTCGACGAGCTGCGCGAGCAGGGCTTTAAGGCCTTCTACGTGGCTATTGGCTGCCAGGGTGGCCGCCTTGCCGCTATTCCGGGCGAGGATGCCGAGGACGTGACCGTGGCCGTCGACTTCTTGCGCGAGGTCAACAGTGGCAAGATCGACGCGTTGTCCGGCCGCACCATCGTGGTGGGCGGCGGCAACGTGGCCATCGACGTGGCCCGCAACGCCTGCCGCCTGGGCTCCGAGCACGTTGAGATGTTCTGCCTGGAGAGCGAGGCCCAGATGCCCGCGAGCGAGGAGGAGCGTCGCGAGGCCATCGAGGACGGCGCGCACATCAGCTGCGGCTGGGGCCCCAAGGAGGTCCATCTGGACGAGACCGGCCGTGTGTGCGGTATCACCTTCAAGCGCTGCACGCGTGTCTTTGACGACGAGGGCCGTTTTGCGCCCGAGTACGACGAGAACGACTTGCGCCGTGTCGATGCCGACCGCGTCGTCATGTCGATTGGCCAGTCCATTGTGTGGGGCGACCTGCTGGCTGGCTCCAAGGTGGAGCTTGGCCGCGGCCAGGGCGCCCTTGCCGATCCCCAGACCTATCAGACCGCTGAGCCCGACATCTTTGTGGGAGGCGACGTCTACACCGGTCCGAGCTTTGCCATCGATGCCATCGCCGCCGGCCACGAGGCCGCCGTGTCCATCCATCGCTTTGTGCAGCCGGGCTCCACGCTCACCATCGGCCGCAACCAGCGCCGCTACACCGCGCTCGACCGCGACGATGTCGTGATCGAGAGCTATGACAACGCGAGCCGCGAGGTGGCGCATGTTAACCGCGACCGCGAGAAGGCTGCGCCCTTTAGCGAGTACGTCGAGACCTTTACCGAAGAGCAGGTGCGCGCCGAGACCGCCCGCTGCTTGGGTTGCGGTGCCTCGATCGTCGACCCCAACAAGTGCATCGGCTGCGGCCTGTGCACCACCAAGTGCGCGTTCGACGCCATCCATCTGGATCGCGACCGCCCCGAGTGCTCCACGATGGTCAAATACGAGCAAAAGCTCCCAAGCCTCGGCAAGTATGCTCTAAAGCGTGCCATCAAGATTAAGTTCGGTCGCAAGTAAGTAGTCATAACGGGAACGGCGGAGGAAAAAGTGCACGAGCTCGGAATCGTCTATCACATCATTCGCGATGTCGAGAATGTGGCGCGCGCTCATGGCGTGCGTCGCGTTTCGAGCGTGACGTTGCTGCTGGGCGAGGTCTCGGGCGTCGTTCCCGACTTGCTGCTCGACGCTTGGCGCTGGGCAGCAGATAAAAAGCCTATCGCGCAGGGCGCGGAGCTTATCGTGGAGCCCGTCGAGGCCGTGACACATTGCGAGGCGTGCGGCTGCGACTACGCGACGGTCGAGTACGGCAAGACCTGCCCCCATTGCGGTAGCGGCGAGACATACCTGCTGCAGGGCCAAGAGGTCATGATCAAGCAGATCGAGACCCCCGACGAGGACCCGGCAGACGCTGTCCCCGACGGCCCTTCCGACGCCCCCGACGCCGTCGACGCCGCCAACCCCCTCCACATTGTCCAGCCCTTAGTCGTTGGGGACGGTTT
>UQZC01000218.1 GCA_900545505.1 uncultured Collinsella sp. | reverse complement strand
GCCTACATCAGGCGCAGGCTGACGTCCTTGAGCTGGGCGCCGGAAACGGCACTCGGAGCACCCGACATAAGGTCGGAGCCGCTGGCCGTCTTGGGGAACGCCATGACGTCGCGGATGGAGTCGGAACCGGTGAGCAGCATGCACACGCGGTCCAGGCCCAGAGCAAAACCGCCCATCGGGGGTGCACCAAACTTGAGAGCCTCCATGAGGAAGCCGAACTGAGACTCGGCACGCTCCTCGGTAAAGCCCAGGAGCTTGAGCATGGACATCTGCATCTCGGCGTTGTGGATACGCATACCGCCGCCGCCGGCCTCAAAGCCGTCCATGACAAAGTCGTAGGTGCACGAACCGGCTGCCAGCGGATCGGCCTCGATCTTGGCGATGTCGGTCTCGGTCGGCAGGGTAAAGGGCTGGTGCTCGGCAGCATAGGCCTTGCGGTCCTCATCCCAGTGGAACAGCGGGAAGTTGACGACCCACAGGAAGTCGTGGCCCTCGCGCTTAATCTCGAGCGCGTTGGCCATGTGGGAACGCATGCCGCCCAGGATCTCGTCAGAGAGTAGGCGCGGGCCGGCGGCGAACATCACCAGGTCGCCGGGCTCGACGTCCATGCGCTCGCGCAGAGCCGCCATCTCCTCGTCCGAGAAGAACTTGACGATGGGGCTGTTGATGGAGCCGTCCTCGCGGAAGGCGATCCAGGCCAGGCCCTTGGCGCCAAACGTGGAGGCCACGCCGGCGAGCTTATCGATCTTGGCACGTGCCCAGGCACCGGCGCCCTTGGCGTTGATGGCCTTGACGACAGAGCCCTCCTCGTTTGCGGCAGTCGCAAAGACCTTGAACTTGGAGTTGGCAAAGATGTCGGTCAGGTCGACCAGGTGCATGCCGTAGCGGGTATCGGGCTTGTCGGAGCCATAGGTGTCCATGGCCTCCCAGTAGTCCATGCGACGCAGCGGCGTGGGCATCTCGACACCCATGCGACCGAAGGCATCGGCAAGAACCTCTTCGAGCGCGCTCATGACATCGTTCTGGTCCACGAAGGACATCTCGATATCGACCTGGGTGAACTCGGGCTGACGGTCAGCACGCAGGTCCTCGTCGCGGAAGCACTTGGCAACCTGGTAGTAGCGCTCGACGCCGCCGACCATGAGCAGCTGCTTCAGAAGCTGCGGGGACTGCGGCAGGGCGTAGAAGTTGCCCGGCTGGATGCGGCTGGGAACGATGAAGTCGCGGGCGCCCTCGGGCGTGGACTTGAACAGGGAGGGCGTCTCGACCTCCATGAACTCACGGTTGTGCAGCGCCTCGCGAATGGCAAAAGTAAAGTCGGAGCGCAGCTTGAGGTTGGCCATCATCTCGGGACGGCGGAGGTCCAGATAGCGATAGCGCAGACGGGTGTCCTCGCTGGTCTCGATGCCGTCCTCGATCTGGAACGGCGGGGTGACGGACGTGTTGAGCACCTCGGCGTGATCGGTCAGGACCTCGATCTCGCCGGTCGCGAGCTTGGTGTTGGTGGTCTCCTCGCCACGAGCGCGCACGACGCCGTGGATCTTGATGGGCCACTCGGGACGCATGGTCTCGGCGATCTTAAAGGCATCGCCATCGGAGTGCTCGGGGTCGAAGGTGAGCTGCGTGATGCCCTCGCGGTCGCGAAGGTCGCAGAAGATAAGGCCGCCGTGGTCGCGGCGACGGCTCACCCAACCGGTGAGGGTGACCTCTTCGCCCACGTTCTCGAAGCGAAGCTCGCCGCAGGTACGGGTGTGCATGGAATGCTCGTCAATGGGACGGGTCTGGCTCATACCAGTGATCCTCCTTTATGGATCTGTGCCGCCCCGTGTCGTTCCGGGCGGCGTCGTACAGATTTGCCCTGCCTGCGTAAACCGCGCAGCCGGACATGGCGTTCTATCTTATCGCACCTGCGTCGATGTGCCGCGGAAAAGTAGCTCCTGCCCAAAGACTTGACGGAGACGAAACAATTGACGCACCGCGGCCGTCGCCAAGGCGCGCCACGTGCGACAATGTGTCCCAATACAACTGCACTCGGAAAGGCCCGCCATGACTGCACGCCTCATCGTTATGGATATCGACTCCACGCTCATCGACCAGGAGGTCATCGACCTGTTGGGCGAGGAGGCCGGCGTAGGCGAGCAAGTGGCGAAGATCACTGAGCGCGCCATGCGCGGCGAACTGGACTTTAAGCAGGCGCTCGAGGAGCGCGTTGGGCTGCTTGCCGGCTTGGACGAGAGTGTGTTCGAGCGTACCTTTGAGCGCGTGACGTTTACTCCTGGCGCGCTGGAGCTTGTGCGCTCGGCGCACAGCAAGGGCTGGAAGGTCGGCGTGGTAAGCGGCGGCTTCCACGAGGTCGCCGACAAGATCGTGGCCGCCGCGGGCATCGATTTTTGCCTGGCTAACCGCCTAGAGGTCGTGGACGGCAAGCTCACCGGTAAGCTGGCGGCAGACATCGTGACCAAGGAATCCAAGCTCATCCGGCTGCTGGATTGGGCAGTCGAGTGCGGTGTCGATATGGCCCACACCGTCGCGATCGGCGACGGGGCAAACGATATCCCTATGATTCAGGCCGCGGGCACGGGCATCGCGTTTTGTGCCAAGCCCAAGACGCGCGAAGCCGCCCCGTTTGCCATCGACGAGCGCAACCTGATGCTCGCCATGGACATCATCCTGCGCGACTAGTCGATCCGTCTAACAATTGAATCAGTCTGTCCTATAGTTTCCGAACAATTTTGTTTTAGTGTTCGGAAACATACCTTTGAGTGCTAGACTTTGCGCCGTCGAAGGGAACATATATGGATAAGCGAGATCTTGAGCAGTTGCTGAGCGATGTTGCCGACGGAGCAGTCGCCCCGGCAGTCGCCCTCACACGCATCCAGACGGCGCCGACCGCCGATCTGGGTTTTGCGCAGCTCGATCTTTCGCGCGGGGTGCGCCAGGGAGCCGGCGAGGTTGTCTACGGTGCCGG
>UQZC01000217.1 GCA_900545505.1 uncultured Collinsella sp. | reverse complement strand
GCCAAATCGAAGTCCTTCTCCTCCACACCGATGATGATATTGATCTCGTCGCAGCTCTGCGAAATCATACGCACGCTCACGCCAGCCTGGCCAAGCATGCCAAACAGGTGGCCCGAGATGCCGGCACGACCGCGCAGGTTACGGCCGACGGTCGCGATAAGTGCCAGACCCTCGACAACCTCGATCTCGAGCGGCTCGACCTCCTGCTGAATGTCGCCCACGAGCGAGTACAGTGAATCGTGAACGTCCCGCTCCTGCACCACGGCGCCAAAGCGGTCGACACCGGTGGGCATGTGCTCGACGGAAACGTCATAGCGCTCGAACACCGAAAGCGCACGGCGCATAAAGCCGACGCGGGGCTTGGTGCGGTCGCGGGCGACGTTGATGGCGACAAAACCGCGCTTGCCGGTCACGCCGGTAATGATGGGCTCCGCCTCGCCTTCATCAGCCGTCTCGCTAATGATGGTGCCGGGGTCCTGCGGCGCATTGGTGTTCTTGATGACCAGCGGAATGCCTGCCTCGCGCACGGGGAACACGGCTTCCTCGTGCAGGACGCTTGCGCCCATGTACGAAAGCTCGCGCAGCTCCTCGTAGGTAACGCGCGCAATGGGCTGAGCCTCCGGAACAATACGCGGATCCGCAGAATAGAAACCCGAGACGTCGGTCCAGTTCTCGTAAAGGTCGGCGCCCAGGCACTTAGCCAAAATCGAGCCCGAGATATCGCCGCCGCCACGATCGAGCAGCTTGATCTGGCCCTCACGCGTCGCGCCGTAGAAACCGGGCATAACAAAGCCGCCCTGCTGACCGTACTCCTGCACCAGCTCGGAGGTGCGGTTCATGCTGAGCGTACCGTCGTGATGGAACGCAACGACCGTCGCGGCATCCAGGAACGGCAGGCCCAGGTACTCGGCCATCAGGCGAGCGGTGAAGTACTCACCGCGGCTCACGAGCTCCTCGGTGGAGTAACCGCCCGAGCGGGCGCGCTCGGCAAAGGCCGCGAACTCCTCGCAGATGGGATAGGTAAGCTCCAGCTCGTCAGCAATATCAAAATAGCGCTGGCCAATGTCCTCGAGCAACTCCTCGCACGACACGTGATACTTAACGTGCGCGTTAACCAGGTAGAGCAGGTCGGTCACCTTGGTGTCTCCCTTAAAGCGGCGACCGCAGGCAGAAACCACCACAAAACGGCGAGCCGGGTCGGCATCGACGATGGCCTTGATCTTCTTGAAGTGTTCGGCGTCGGCGACCGACGAGCCGCCAAACTTGGCAATCTTAATCATGGGCTGGAGGTTACCTTTCTAAAAGCCTCTGCGAACCTATTTTGCGTGCTCTGATACCATGGTTTCACCGATTGGGACCAAGGCATCCGAGGAGCAGTGTTATATGGGGACTTATCATAGTACACGAGGACGCACTTTATCGTGCTCAAGTAAGGTGGCAATCCGTACCGGCATCGCTCCCGACGGGGGTTTGTTTGTCTCGGACGAGCTCGGCACCCAGCAGGTCGATATCAGCTCGCTTGCAGCTAAATCGTACTTTGAAATCGCTCAAGATGTGTTGGGAATGTTACTGAATGATTACACGGCCGAAGAAATTTCGGCGTGTGTCGACGAGGCATACCGCGGCACGTTCGCGAGTGAAGAGGTTACGCCGCTCGTCAAACTCGACGCTGCGCCGGGTGTTGACGCCCCTCAGACCTATGTGATGGAACTCTTTGGCGGCCCTACAAGCGCCTTCAAGGACGTCGCCCTGCAGATGCTCCCCCGTCTGATGGCCCGCACTTCCGCCAAGGACGGCGGCGCCGAGCGCATCATGATCGTCACCGCCACGTCGGGCGACACGGGCAAGGCTGCGCTCGCCGGTTTTGCCGACGCTCCGGGCACGGGCATCACCGTCTTTTATCCCGAGGGCAAGGTTAGCCGCGTCCAGAACCTGCAGATGTCCACGCAGGAGGGCGACAACGTCGCCGTCTGCGGCATCCGCGGCAACTTTGACGACGCCCAGAGCGCCGTCAAGCGCATCTTTGCCGATAAGGAGCTTGCCGAGCGCCTGGAAGCCGCCGGCACGGTGCTTTCGAGCGCCAACTCTATCAATGTCGGCCGTCTGGTACCGCAGGTCGTCTACTACTTTGCCGCCTATGCGCAGCTGCTGCGCGCCGGCGCTATCGAGGCTGGCGACGCCGTAGAGTTCTGTGTGCCCACCGGCAACTTTGGCGATATCTTGGCCGGCTACTACGCCAAGCGCATGGGCCTGCCCGTCGCCAAGCTCATCGTCGCGAGCGACAAGAACAACGTGCTTGCCGACTTCCTGACCACCGGCGTCTACGACCGTAACCGCCCGTTCTTCACGACCATCTCGCCGTCGATGGACATCCTCATCAGCTCTAACCTGGAGCGCATGCTGTACTTCCTGTCCGATGGCGACTGCGAACTCGTTGCCGGCCTTATGGAGCAGTTGGCACAGACCGGTCGCTACGAGGTACCCGCCGAGCTGCTGGCCAAGATTCAGAGCGTCTTTGGCTGCGGCTGGGCCAGCGAGGACGAGGTCCGCGCTGCCATCAAGAGTTGCTGGGACGCCAACGGCTACGTGATCGACCCGCACACCGCTTGCGGCTATCACGTCTTTGAAAAGGTCGCTCCCGCCGAGGGCGCCAAGGCTCGCGTGCTGCTTTCGACCGCCAGCCCCTACAAGTTCCCGCGCGCCTGCTGCGACGCCCTGGGCCTCGACGTTCCCGAGGATGATTTTGAGGCTATGCGTGTACTCGAGCAGGCCACCAACACGGTCGCCCCGGTCCAACTCGCCGAGCTTGAGTCCAAGCCTGTCCGCTTCGAAGACGTCTGCGACGTAGCCGACATGGCCAACTACGTCGAGTCTGCAGCAAAAAAGATGACTACCAACTAAAACCCCTTATAAGGCGCCGGCGAAAGCCGGCGCACCTTCTTTTTATTTAGCTTTCGGGATAATGACGAGCATGCGAG
>UQZC01000216.1 GCA_900545505.1 uncultured Collinsella sp. | reverse complement strand
GAAACGGTCGATAGATGTTACAGATCGAGATAGTTAGGGGACGAGGCCGCAGTGGGTGAGCGTGCCTGCTCCCTATCACTTAATCACTCAGAAAATCTTATATATAGAGACTTAGATTTGTGTATAAGATCGCGCAAAGCTGGCAACAATACTTCTCGAACAACGTGAAGCCGCCCCGTAGGGCGGCCGCCCCAAGAGAGGTGATTCCATGAGAATCGATAAGCTAGCAATGACGTCGCGCGAGGCGCTGCAGACCGCCATGAGCACGGCCGCTGACGCGCAGGCCGGCGCGGTGGAGCCGATTCATCTGCTGTCTGCCCTGCTCGGTGCCGGCGAGCGCAATATCTCCGTGATCATCGAGCGCATCGGCGCCGACCCGGCCCAGCTCGCACGCTCCACACAGGATGCCATCGACCACGCGCCCAAGGTTTCGGGCGAGGGCCAGCAGATGGGCCTGTCCAACGAGCTCGTCCGCGTCATCGAAAAGGCCGAGAAGAAGGCCACCAAGATGGGCGACAGCTTTGTGGTGACTGAGCATCTGCTGATGGCGCTTGCCGAGGACAAGGGCGAGGCGGGCCGCGTTCTGCGCGACGCAGGCGTCACCAAGGAGCGCATCGAGCAGGTCTACGAGGAGCTGCGTGGCGATGACCGCGTGACGTCTGCCGAGGACAAGACTCAGTTTGAGGCACTGGAGCAGTACGGTCGCAACATCTGCGATCTGGCCCGCGCCGGCAAGCTCGACCCGGTCATCGGCCGTACCGATGAGATTCGCCGCACCATCCAGGTCCTGTCCCGTCGCACCAAGAACAACCCCGTGCTCATCGGTGAGCCGGGCGTCGGCAAGACGGCCATCGTCGAGGGCATTGCCCAGCGTATCGTGGCCGGCGACGTGCCGAGCACCCTGCGCGACCGCGACCTTATCGAGCTCGACATGAGCGCGCTGGTCGCCGGCGCCAAGTACCGCGGCGAGTTCGAGGACCGCTTGAAGGCCGTGCTCAAGGAAGTGCAAAAGTCCGAGGGCAAGGTCATCCTGTTCATCGATGAGCTCCACACCATCGTGGGCGCGGGTGCCACCGAGGGCTCCATGGACGCCGGCAACATCCTCAAGCCGGCGCTCGCCCGTGGCGACCTGCACGCGATCGGCGCGACCACGCTCGACGAATACCGCAAGTACATCGAGAAGGACGCGGCGCTCGCCCGTCGTTTCCAGACCGTTATGGTGAGCGAGCCTACCGTCGAGGACACCATCTCGATCCTGCGTGGTCTGAAGGAGAAGTACGAGATCTTCCACGGTGTGCATATCACCGATAGCGCGCTCGTGGCAGCTGCCGACCTCTCCGATCGCTACATCGCCGACCGCTTCCTGCCCGACAAGGCCATCGATCTGGTCGATGAGGCGGCAAGCCGCCTGCGCATGGAACTCGACAGCATGCCGGTCGAGATCGACGCCACCACGCGTCAGCTCACTCAGCTGCAGATCGAGGAACAGGCGCTCATGAAAGAGACCGATGACGCCTCCAAGGAGCGTCTGGAGGCCCTGCGCCAGGAGATTGCCGAGGTCCAGGAAAAACTCAACGTGCAAAAGGCCGGCTGGCTCAACCAGAAGAACGCCATTGACCACGTGCAGGAGCTTAAGAGCCAGCTTGACGAGGCCAAGAGCGAGGAGGAGCGTGCGACGCGCAACGGCGATTTGGGTCGTGCGTCCGAGCTGCGCTACTCCGTGATTCCGGGCCTGCAGCAGCAGATTCAGGATTCCGAGGCCGCGCTCGAGGCACAAAAGCAGCAGGACGGCGAGGGCCTGAACGAGCAGGTGACCTCCGATGAGATCGCCGAGGTTGTGAGCGCCTGGACCGGCGTGCCCGTGTCCAAGATGATGCAGGGCGAGCTCGACAAGCTGAAGGGCTTGGAGGGCGAGCTGCATAAGCGCGTCATCGGCCAGGACGAGGCCGTCTCCGCCGTCGCCGCAGCTGTGCGCCGCAGCCGTGCGGGCCTCTCCGATCCGGACAAGCCCATCGGCAGCTTCTTCTTCCTGGGCCCCACCGGCGTGGGCAAGACCGAGCTCGCCAAGGCGCTGGCCGAGTGCCTGTTCGATGACGAGCGCGCGCTCGTGCGTATCGACATGTCCGAGTATATGGAGAAGTTCAGCGTCCAGCGTCTGATTGGTGCGCCCCCGGGATACGTGGGCTACGACGAGGGCGGTCAGCTCACCGAGGCCGTGCGCCGTCGTCCGTACTCTGTGATCTTGCTCGACGAGATGGAGAAGGCTCATCCGGATGTCTTTAACGTGCTGTTGCAGGTGCTTGATGACGGTCGTCTGACCGATGGCCAGGGTCGCCAGGTGTCCTTCAAGAACACGATTATCATCATGACGTCCAACGTGGGCTCCAAGGCCATCGCCGATCTGTCCGGTAAGGACGAGGAGGAGATGCGCCATCAGGTCGACGCTGCCATGGCTCAGACCTTCCGCCCCGAGTTCCTCAACCGTATCGACGATATCGTGGTGTTCCATCCGCTCGGTATGGCGCAGATCGAGAAGATCGTCGGCATCCAGCTCGCCGACGTCCGCGCGCGTCTGGCCAAGGAGCGCATGACGCTTGCCATCACCCCGGCGGCCAAGCAGATGCTCGCCGTGGGCGGCCTGGACCCGGTCTTTGGCGCCCGTCCGCTCAAGCGTCTGGTGCAGCGTGAGGTTGTCGATGCCATCGCGGCCGCTATCATCGACGGCACGGTGCGCGAGGGCGATCAGGTGACGGTCGATGTCGACAAGGACGGCGGCTTTACCGTCGTGTGCGACAACACGCCGGCGGCCACCTACGAGGTTCCCGATGCCGAGTAGATTTTGGGCATGCCTTAAAATCTACCAGCCGTCTCTAAACGCCAAGGGCGGCGGATCCAATTGGGTCCGCCGCCCTTTTTCGTGCGACAATCGATGGTGTTGAACGTGAGCACATGGCAAGGAGCTATGCAGATGAAAGACGAGAACAAGACGAACACGCCGGC
>UQZC01000215.1 GCA_900545505.1 uncultured Collinsella sp. | reverse complement strand
CGCGACGGTCGCCGAGGGTGTGGACCTGGTGGCTGCAGGCGCGGATGGCGCTGGCGCGACCGGCGAGGAGGCCTAACATGGCCGAACTCACGCCCCGCATGAAGGAGCTCGTCCAGCCCTACTTGACCGGCATCGAGCCCTACGATCCCAACTTTACGCCCACGCGCATCAATCTTTCGGCCAACGAGAACACCTATCCCGTGCCGGCCGGCGTGCGCGAGGCGGTTGATGCGGCCTTGGCTACCGCACCGCTCAACCGCTATCCCGATCCCATGTCCAACGACCTGCGCGACGAGCTTGCTGCCTGGCATGGCGTGACGCGCGAGAACATCTGCGTGGGCAACGGCGGCGACGAGCTACTCTATAACTTCCTGCTGGCGTTTGGCGGCGCGGGGCGGACCCTGCTCAACTGCCCGCCGTGCTTTAGCGAGTACGCGTTCTTTGCGTCGCTCTGTCAGACCGAGGTGCGCGACGTGTGGCGCGACCCGGCGACCTTTGAGCTCGACCAGGCGGCGGTGCTTGCGGCGGCTCCCGAGTGCGATCTGGCGATCGTGACCTCGCCCAATAACCCCACGGGCGACGTGGCGCCGCTCGACTTTGTCGCGGCCCTGTGCGATGCCTGCCCCGGCATGGTCATGGTCGACGAGGCCTACGTTGAGTTTGCGGACGATTCGTTTGGCGCGGCTACCACAGCGCAGGGGCTTACCGCCGAGCATCCCAACCTGGTGATTCTGCATACGCTGTCCAAGGCGTTTGGCGCCGCCGGCACGCGTCTGGGCTATGTGATCGCGGTGCCCGAGGTTGTTGATGTGTTCGCGGCGATTCGCCAGATCTATTCGGTCAATGTGCTGAGCCAGGCCGCCGCGCTTGCCTGCGTGCGTGCCCGCGATGCGTATGCGCCCGTGGTGGCACAGGTTGCATCCGAGCGCGAGCGCGAGTTGTGCGCCCTGCGTGCAATGGCTGCCGAGGGTCTGCCCGTGGAGGTGTGGCCGAGCGCGGCGAACTTTGTGCTCGTGCGCACGCCGCATGCCACGCGCGTGCGCGAGCGTCTGCGCGACGAGTATTCGATTTTGGTGCGCGACTTTAGCTACGCGCCGGGGCTCGCGGACTGCCTACGCATTACCGTGGGTACCCCGCAGGAAAACGACGAGGTGCTGGCTGCGTTTGCCGCGCTGGTGAAGGAGGAGATGTAGATGGACCGCTATGCCGAGGTAACCCGCAAGACGGGCGAGACCGACATTGTCGTAAAGCTCGACCTGGACGGATCTGGCGTGTGCGATATCTCGACCGGCGTGCCGTTTTTCGACCACATGCTCAACGCTTTTGGCCGCCATGGTCTGTTCGATCTGACGGTGCACGCGGTGGGCGACGTCGAGGTCGATGCGCATCACACCGTCGAGGACACGGGTATTGTGCTGGGCGAGGCGTTTTGCCAGGCGCTGGGCGACAAGGCGGGCATTACGCGCTTTGCCGACGCGGCGATCGCCATGGACGAGACGCTTGTGATGGCTGCCGTTGATATTTCGGGCCGTGGGCAGGCCTACTGCGAGCTGCCCGTACCGACTGAGCGCGTGGGTAGCTTCGATACCGAGCTGGCCGTTGAGTTCTTCTACGCCTTTGCGCGCGACGCCAAGCTCACGCTCCACGTGCGCGAGCTGGCGGGCGGCAACTCGCATCACATTATCGAGGCCGCCTTTAAAGCCGTGGGCCGCACGATGCGCCACGCCTGCGAGCTCGATCCCCGCGTGCAGGGCATCCCCAGCACCAAGGGTTCACTCTAACTGCCACAAGGACAAAAACCACCACGAAGGTGCCTGTCCCCTTTGTGGTGATTTTGGATGATGGGAAGAGGAGGGTCGCGTGGGCGAACCGAAGATCGTGGTGGTCGATTACCACAAGGGCAACTTGTCGAGCGTTACGCGCGGGCTTGCGCGCGCCGGTGCCGCCGCCTGCACGTCGGACGATCCGGAGCAGATCCGCAACGCCGACGGCCTGGTCATCCCGGGCGTGGGCGCGTTCTATGACGCGATCGCCTTTATGCGCCAGAGCGGCGAGGCAGACGCGGTGCTCGATGCCGTCGCCGCCGGAACTCCGCTGCTCGGCATCTGCCTGGGCCTTCAGTTGTTTTTTGAGCGCGGCAACGAGGGCGTTCCTGCGAGCGAGAGCGCGGTCGCCGACGGCAACGCCTCCGAGCGGGCCGGTGCCCTCTGGGTCGATGGCCTGGGTATTATGCGCGGTTCGTGCACGCGCCTGGAGTCGAGCCGCCTGAAGGTGCCGCACGTGGGCTGGGACCAGGTGCACATGACGCCCGCCGGTGCGGCCGATCCGCTGCTTACTGGTTTTGCCGAGGGTGCCAACATGTACTTCACCCACAGCTACGCGGTGGCCGACGATGCCGATGCCGCCGATGTGCTGGCGCGCACGCACTATACGCGGAGCTTCCCGTGCATCGTGCGCCATGGCAACGTGTGGGGTTGCCAGTTCCATCCCGAGAAATCCTCCGCGCTGGGTCAGCGCATCCTTAAGAACTTCGTCAACATCGTCGAGGAGGCCGGCCGATGATCCTGTTTCCCGCAATCGATCTGATCGGCGGCAAGGTCGTGCGCCTGGAGCGCGGCGACCGGAGTCGCTGCAAGGTATATTCCGACGACCCCGTGGCCGTTGCTCGCTCGTTTGCCGAGCAGGGCGCAAGCTGGGTGCACGTCGTCGACCTGTCCGCTGCCTTTGGCGAGGACGAGGACACATGCGCTGCCAACTCGGCGGCGATTAAGGCCATCTGCGGCGTCAACGGTCTGTCCGTGGACGTGGGCGGCGGCGTCCGCTCGCTCGCGCGCATCGACGAGTTGGCCGGCTACGGTGCGCGCCGCATCGCACTAGGCACCGTGCTGGTGACCGAGCCAGGTTTTGCCGAGGTGGCAGCCCAAGGCTTTGGCGAGCTGCTGGTCGCCGACATTGCCGCGCGCGACGGCCAGGTTAAGGTGAACGGCTGGCGCGACGGCGCGGGCGTGGCGCTCGACGATGCCGGCCAGCGCC
>UQZC01000214.1 GCA_900545505.1 uncultured Collinsella sp. | reverse complement strand
CGGCCATAATGTCGGCTGCCTCGCAGGGCTCGACCATATCTCGACGGTCCAAACCGCTCGCATAGGCGCTCAACAGCTCGAACACACGAGCCTCGGCATCGCTTTTTGGCTCAGGCCGGCAGTTGTCGCCACGGCATCGTTCGGCACCCGTCCCCGCAACGCCCGGCAACACGTCGCGGGCCATGCGCGCGAGCATGCGCACTGTGCCCTGGCTGCGCGAAAGCGGCTGCAGAGCGGCGTCGTCGCGGCGGGCGATCATGTCCGAGAACAGCATCTGGCGCTGAAGGTTGTCCACAAAGCTGCGGCCATCGCCCATAAGCTCCCACAGCGAGCTGAGCCACGATGTGGGCGTCTTGTAGTCGACACCCAGTGAAACCCCGGCTTCCGCCGCATCATGGCGGCACAGGTCGAGCTCGGCAAATGTTGGCGCCAACAGAACAGCGCGCCCGTGGCGGGCAACCAGGTCGGCCAGTAGCGCCGCCTCGGCATCGCTCAAATCCGTGCCGGCATTGGTGGTATAGATTCGAACAGGCATGGTCCTCCGCTCAAACTGTTCGCAATAATCAATGCATCCATCCTACCCGCCCAAGCGGACAGATTTGCCCCACGCCAACAGATTTGATCCCTTGAGGACGGAGGAAAATGGATCACAGAGGGGGTCAGTCTAACCCGGTGATTCGTTTTCCTCCGTCCCCAAGGGATCAAAAAACCGCCCCCGGAGGGACGGTTCTTCGTAATTCAATGTTGTCGCTGGCCTACTCGCCATCCTCCAACTTAATGAGGATCTTGCGGTAGCCACCGTACTCGCCGTTCAGCGCCTTTGAAACGCGGCTCACCGTGGTGGACGAAGCGCCGGTACGGGCCTGAACCTCAACATAAGGCTCGCCCTCGTCCAAATAGCGCGCAACCTGCAAACGCTGAGAAAGGTCGCAAATCTCGCGCGGCGTGCAGATATCGGTCAAAAACGCTTGGATATCCTTCTCGTCGTCCAAAAGGCTAAATGCGTGGACCAGCTGCTTGACATCAGGCTTGTCAAACATGTTCTCGATATTCATCGATCACCGCCAAACCCGCCAAAAGGCATCGAAGTTGATACTGACATCGGGCATCGTTCGCCCGTTCTATGCAATAGGGCAACGCCTGTGGCTTTTGCCCGTAGCAGTGTAGCACACCACCAAACTAAAGCGACAAGACTCTCTGTCAGCGGCGCGTTTTTCAGGACGAACGCCGTTTTGAAATCGAATGCGCACGTAAGCTCCACGAATATTTGCGACAATGGGCATCCAGGCAAGGCCCCGCGTTCGCGCAGCCGTCCAAGTCGCCACGGCAAGCTGCTTCACGCGTCACTAACTCTCCCCGCGCAAGAAAGGACCCCCTACCATGCGCTTTATGCTTAACTGGCTCTTTACTTCGATCGCCATCGCGATCGCCACGTTCCTCGTCCCCGGCATCCAACCCTTCGGTTTTGCCGAGGCCTGGGTCTGTTTCGCCTTTGTGGGACTGTTCCTCAACATCGTCGATTCGCTCGTCAAGCCGTTCCTGACGGTCATCTCACTGCCGCTCACTATTATTACGCTTGGTATTTTTCAGCTCGTAGTCAACAGCTTTATGCTCGAGCTGGCCAGCTACCTGTCGGTCAATCTGTTGGGCGCTGGTATCTCCATTGCCGGCTTTGGATCGGCCTTTATGGGCAGCATCCTGGTATCCATCATGCGCAGCATTCTCGATAGCATCGCCTAGGGCTAGAACTGTTCAATACGAACCGTCATATCGACCCAAAACGAAGGCCGCCCATCGCAAGAATGGGCGGCCTTCTTATTTGTCAAGTCTCAAAGGGCGAGAGAATCTACCATTTCCGCTCCGTCCCCAAATGGCGGGTATGGGTTAGATGACGTAGTCGTAGCCATGGTTGGGAGCGACAAGTTGATCAAGCGTCACACCGTCGAGGTAGTCGTTGATGAGCTTGTCCAGGTTCTTCCACACGTCGAGCGTGGGGCACTCGTCCGAACGCGAACAGCCCTTGCAGTCGCCGTCCAGGCATGCGACCGGCGCCAAGCTGCCCTCGGTCAGGCGCAGGATCTCGCCCACCGTATACTGCTCGGGCGGGCGCGTAAGCACGTAGCCGCCGCCCTTGCCGCGCATGCCCGAGAGCATGTTGGCGCGCACGAGCGTAGCCAAGATGTTCTCGAGATATTTCTCGGAAATCCCCTGTCGCGCCGCGATCTCTTTGAGCGGGATGCGACCGGCCGCCTGGTGCTCGGCCAGATCGACCATAACGCGCAGGGCATATCTGCCCTTAGTAGAAACCAACATGTATAGTGCTGCCTTTCGGTCATTTAGTCCGTAGAAATTCTAGCCGAAAAATTGGTTTTGAAAATACCCGTTCCGGTCAAGATGGTTAATCGACTCGTAATAATCTTCTATTTCCTATTGCGTTACTAGGCTTTAGTGTCTACTATGCTTGCCAACAGCAAAACGAACAACCTATACGGTTTGTGGGTTTCGCTGCTACACACACCGTAAAACCACACGGTATCCAGTCATTTGAACACTTTGGAGGTTCACCATGAGCAACGTTTACACGTCCATCGATCAGCTTATCGGCCATACCCCGCTTCTGGAGCTCACTCACTTTGAGGCCGATGAGGACCTCAAGGCCCGCGTGCTCGTCAAGCTGGAATACTTCAACCCCGCCGGCTCCGTCAAAGACCGCGTCGCCAAGAACATGATCGACGAGGCCGAGAAGGCCGGCAAGCTCGTGCGCGGTGGCGACTACACCATCATCGAGCCCACGAGCGGCAACACCGGCGTCGGCATCGCCTCGGTGGCGGCTGCCCGCGGCTACAAGGTGATCATCACCATGCCCGAGACCATGTCCGTGGAGCGCCGCAAGCTTATGCAGGCATATGGCGCACAGCTCGTGCTCACCGACGGTTCCAAGGGCATGAAGGGCGCCATCGCCAAGGCCGAGGAGCTGCAGAAGGAGACCCCCAACAGCATTATCGCCGGCCTCGACAACCTGCGCAACAACACGCTCAAGAAGG
>UQZC01000213.1 GCA_900545505.1 uncultured Collinsella sp. | reverse complement strand
CCTGCCGTAGGAAGACGAGGTGGCAAAGCGCGTGCCCGTCGGGGCGGCGGCAGATGCGACCTGATCATCGGTGATGGCGGCCATGGTGCCGGTGCCGGTAAGCTCGGCCTCGCGTCCGGTCGCCTCGTCACCGGCGCGCAGCAGGAGCGCGACGATGATAAAGCTCGCCAGCAGCGAGGAGCCGCCCTGGCTCATAAAGGGCAGGGTGACGCCGGTCAGCGGGATCAGGCGGGTAACGCCGCCAACGATCAAGAAGGCCTGGAAGCTGATGGCTGCCGTAAGACCGGTGGCGCTAAAGGCGGCAAGGTCGGACTTTGCGCGGGCAGCTGTGGTCAGGCCACGCACGGCAAAGAGCATAAACAGGATGAGCACGGCGCCGCCGCCCAAAAGGCCCATCTCCTCGCCGATAGCCGAGAAGATAAAGTCGGACTCGACGACAGGGATGTTGTTGGCCATGCCGTTGCCGATGCCAACACCGACCAGACCGCCATCGGCAAGCGAGAAGAGCGACTGGACGATCTGGTAGCCCTGACCCTGGGCGTCCTTAAACGGATCGACCCAAACCTGGAAACGCACCTGAACGTGCGACAGGAACTTGTAGGCGCCCACGGCTCCAACGGCTAAGAGCGCAAGGCCGATAACGACATACGAAAAGCGCCCCGTGGCAACGTAGAGCATCAGCAAGAAGATGGTGTAGAACAGCACGGCCGAACCCAGGTCGCGTTCGAAGACGACGACGAGCAGGCACACACCCCACACGGCAAACAACGGCAGTAGCAGTCGCAGGCGAGGGATCTTAAAGCCCAAGATCTTGCGGTTGGAGATGGAGAGCAGCTCGCGGTTCTCGGCCAGGTACCCGGCCAGGAACAGCACGATAAAGACCTTGGCGAACTCGCCGGGCTGGATGGTAAAGCCCGCGATGCGAATCCACAGCTTGGAGCCCGAGATCGTGGTGCCGATAAAGATAGGCAGCATCAGCAGAATGATGCCGATGATGCCAAAGGTGTACTTGTAGCGCATGACCACGTCGAGGTTCTTAACCAACGCGAGCGTTCCCACCATCAGGGCCACCGAGACAAACAGGATGATGAGCTGTGAGATGGCGAGAGCGGGGGCGAGACGCGTCACAAACGTGATGCCGATGCCCGAAAGTATAAATACGATGGGCAGGATGGCGGGGTCGGCACCGGGCGCCAAGATGCGCACGGCAATGTGGGCCGCGGCAAAGGCGGCAAAGAGGCCGATCGGTACGGCGAGCGTCTCAAAGGAGATGGCAGCGCCCGCGGTGAGGACGTACATCGCATACAGCAGGATGACGGGGAACGCCGAGGCGATGAGCAAGAGCAGCTCGGTGTTGCGGCGACTCATAAGCGGCACTCCCTTTCTAATTCTTATCGGAGGCTTCGGCCTCGGCGGACTGTTCGGCGGTTTTCTCGGAATCTGATTCGGAGGTCGATCCCTGATTGGTGTTGTCGCGAATCGTTTGCGCGTCGATCACCTGGCGGGTCTGCTCCTCGTCGATCTGGTGGCGGTACTTGGATATCGTGTCCTGCGCATCGTCGACACTTGTTTGCGGAATGCCCGCCTTGAGGCGGTTTTGCGTGTCTTCGGGCAGGTCGGACAGCTTGATGCTGGTTTCGCTTTCGAGCCAGTGGAGCTTGAGTCCGAGTGGCTTTTCTGGGAGGGCGCGGCCGGCGGGCACAATCATCGCCACGGCGACATTGCCCTGGTAGGTACCCAGGTAGTACGAGCCGGTGACACCCGTGTAGGCCCAGATGCCAGCTGCCAGCACAAAGACGAGGGCCAGGATGGCGGCGATAGTAACGTTGCGGCGACGCACGCGTTGCGCCTCGCGCATGACGCCATCGTCAACCAGGTCAACGACTACTACGGTCACGTTGTCGTGGCTGCCGGCGGCAAGCGCCGCGTCCACTAGGTTGTCGACGCAGATTTGCGCGGTTGAGGACTGCGTGGCGATGTTCTCGATATCGCTATCGGGAATCATGCTCGAGAGGCCGTCGGAGCACAGGACCAGGCGGTCGCCTTCCTCGATATGCAGAGTGAAGTGGTCGGCATACATGGCGGGGTCCGAGCCCAGCGCGCGGGTGATGACCGAACGGTTGGGGTGGACGCGAGCCTCGTCTGCCGTGATCTCGCCGGCGTCCACGAGCTCCTCCACGTAGGAGTGGTCGCGGGTCACGCGGATGAGCGTGCCCTCGTGGAGCAGATAGGCGCGAGAGTCGCCCACGTGGGCGATGGCGAGCGTGTCGTTTTCGATGTAGGCGCAGGTGGCTGTGCAGCCCATGCCGGGCTTGCCCAGGCCGTTCAGGGCCGCCTCGATTACGGCGGCGTTGGCTGCCTCGACGGCTGCGGCCAGGCGTGCTGCGTCGGCGGACTGTGGGGCCGTCTTGGCAATAGTCTCGACGGCGATGGAAGAGGCTACCTCGCCGGCAGCGTGACCACCCATGCCGTCGCATACGCAAAAGAGCGGCGACTGCACCAGGTAGGAATCCTCATTGTGCGGGCGCACGCAGCCAACGTCGGAGCGGGCGCCCCACATGAGTTGCGTGGTGGTGCCGGCATCATAGGTCGAGTCGGTCTCGATGCGCTCCTCGGTCAGGGGCTCAAAGCTCATGGTCGAGCCGGGGTCTTTGAGCTTGGCCTCAACGGCGGCAACGTCGATTTCAGCTGTGTCACCGGGAGAGACGGTGTCGGTCACGGCGTTTGATTCGGAATCGCCGGTGTCCGGGGAGTCGGGCTCCTCGGAAACGCGGGCGGTCGACTCGTCATCTTGCGGGCTGACGTCTATAGGCTCGGGCGCCGGCGTAGACGCGGGCGCAACCTCGGATGCCGGGGCTATGGGAAACGCCGGCGCGGCGGGCTCGGGTGCTGCAAACACCGCAGCGCTCTCGTTGATTGCCGCGGCGACGGGTTCTGCAAAGTGAGCCGGCGCCGGGGTTGCTTCGGGCGCTGTGGGCTGTTCCGCAGCATGTGCGCCGATGGGCGCTGCTGCGGCATCCTCTTCGCCCTCGTTATCGGCGAGCTCACC
>UQZC01000212.1 GCA_900545505.1 uncultured Collinsella sp. | reverse complement strand
ATGGCGGTGACGATCGAGCGCCAGTCCTCCATCTCGGCGCCGTGGATCACGACCTCGCCGGTGGCACGGCTTGCGGCGATGGCGGCCATCATGGCGATGCGATGGTCGTTGTGCGAATCGACCTCGCCGCCGGTAAAGGCATCGACACCCTTGATGATGAGGTCATCGCCGGCAATGCGCACCTGCGCGCCCAGCGCGGTGAGCTCGCGGGTGGTGGTGACCAGGCGGTCGGATTCTTTGATACGCAGACGGGCGCAATCGCGGATAAAGGTGCGGCCCTGTGCCAGCGAGGCCACGGCCGAGATAACGGGTACCAGGTCGGGAATGTCGTGGGCGCTCATCTCAAAGCCGGCGAGCTTGTCGGACTGCACGGTGGCGGCGTTGGTGGAGCGCACGATGCGGGCGCCAAAGCGCGAAAGCGCAGCAAGCACGTTGCGGTCGCCCTGTGCGGAGCTCAGCGACACACCCTCCACGGTGATGGGGTCGGAGCCGATGGCGCCGGCGCACAGCCAAAAGGCGGCGTTGGACCAGTCGCCCTCGACGGCTACGCTGCCGGGCGTGCGGTACGAGCCGCTGCTTACGCGGAAGTTCGTGACCTCGGGCTGGCCGTCCTTGGCCGGAATACGCTCGACGTTGACCTCGACGCCAAAGGCCTTCATTGCCTGGATCGTCAGGTTAATGTACGGGCGGCTCTCGATCAGGCCGGTCACCTGTACGCAGGAGGGCTGGGCCAGCAGCGGTGCTGCCAGCAGTAGGCCCGAGATGTACTGTGAGCTCACGTTTCCCGGCAGCACAAAGGTGCCCGGGCGCATGCGTCCGCTCGTCTTGAGCGGAAAACCGCCCAGACCCTGTAGGTCGCAGCCGGCGGCGATGATCTCGTCCGAGAGCGGGGACAGCGGGCGGGCGCCCAGACGACCCTGGCCCACAAAGGTGGCCTCTGCGCCCAGCGCGCAGGCGACGGGCAGTATAAAGCGCAGCGTGGAGCCGCTTTCGCCGCAGTCGAGCGTGCTGCCGGCAAGGGCCTTGAGCAGGCCAAACTCAATACTCTTCATAGTGGGGTGGACCTGGAAGCCGTCCTCGACGGTTTCGATGCGAGCGCCCAGGGCCGTAAGGCAACGCACCGTGGCCTCGATGTCGGCGCAGGTGGTGTTACAGGTGACGTGTGTCTCGCCGTTGGCAAGCGCAGCGCAGATAATCAAGCGGTGCGCCATCGACTTGGATGCGATGGCGGGAACGGTGCCCTTGAGCGGGGACGGGGTGATGCGGGCTAGCATGCGGATGCGTCTCCCTTCTGGCCGAGGCCCTCGGCAATGAGTTCGTGGAAAGTGGAAAGCGGCGTGCGGTCGATGCTGCAACGGCCAATGTCGTGCGGAATTACCAGGTCGATAGTGTCACCGGCGCGCTTTTTGTCGTGGAGTGCCTCGGCAAAGACGGCGTCGGCCGAAAGCCTGCAGCGGGTCTTGAGGCCGTGGCGCGCGCAGAGCTCCTCGATGCGAGCGGGAAGTTCGGCGTCGCAAATGCCGTGCAAGGCCGCGGCGCGCGTGATGATGCCCATGCCGATCGAAACGCAGTTGCCGTGCCCCAGCTCAAAGTTCTCGCAGGCCTCGACGGCATGTCCGGCGCTGTGTCCAAAGTTGAGGAGCTTTCGCTGGTTGGTTTCGCGCTCGTCGGCGACGACCACGGCGCGTTTGATGTCGATATTGCGGGCGATGATGAGTGCTACGCGGGCCACATCGCGGTTGAGCAGCTCCAGCGTGAGCGGGGTTTTCTCCAACTCGGCGAAGAGCTCGGGGTCGGCGATCACGGCGTGCTTGACGACCTCGCCGCAGCCGTCGGCGAACTGCTCAGGCGTTAGGGTGGCAAGGCATCCCACGTCGGCGATAACCACGCTCGGCTGCCAAAAGGCACCGGCGAGATTTTTGCCGGCGGCCAGGTCGATGGCCGTCTTGCCGCCCACCGACGAGTCCACCATGGCGAGCAGGCTCGTGGGGATCTGCACAAACTTGCAGCCACGCATGTAGGTGGCGGCCACAAAGCCGGCCACGTCGCCCACGACGCCGCCGCCGAGCGCCACGATCACGTCGGAGCGCGAAAGCTCGTGCTCGGCCACAAACTCCAAGATGTTGATGTAGGTCTCGGCGCGCTTGTGTGCTTCGCCGGCCTCGAAGGTGTAGATGCTTACCTCGTAGCCTGACGCTTCCAGGCTCTGTTTGACAGGCATTTGGTAGAGCGGGCCCACGTTGGTGTCCGTCACGATGACGGCCTTGGTGCCGCCGGCAGTGGCGCGCACGAGCGGTCCCGCCTGCTCCAGCAAAAACGTGCCAACATGCACCTGGTAGGGGCGTGCAGTGTCGATATCGATGGTAATCGCCATAAGCTTCGGTCCTTTCGACCTGGCGTGATGGGTGGTCTAGTGGGAGGCCTCGTCATCGAGTGCGCGCTTGATGCGGTCGCCCTCGGCAAGGAGATTCTCCAGATAGCGCTGGTCGCGGTCCTTGAGCGCACGGCTGTAGGCGCCGAGCGACTCGATCAGGTGGTCGATCTCGAAGGCAAGCGCGTCGGCGTCGTCGATCATGAGCTCGGACCACATTTGCGGGTTGAGGTGCGCCACGCGGGTGAGATCGCGGTAGCTACCGGCTGAAAAGCCGTGGTGGACCTGGGCGGTCGGGCTCTTGACGTAGGCGTTGGACACCACGTGCGCAAGCTGGCTCGTGAAGGCGATGACGCGGTCGTGCTCGGCGGCGCTGGTCACGCTGAACTTGCCAAAGCCCAAGGGGCGCACCATCTCGCGCACCTGGCCCAAAAGTTCCAGCTTGAGCGCGTCGTCCACCGCGGGCGGCACGAGCACGAGCGGAGCGCCCTGGAACAGGCCGGCGCGGGAGTGCGCATAGCCCGAGTACTGCGTGCCCGCCATGGGGTGCGCGCCCACAAAGTAAAAGCCGTGCTCGCGGGCAAGCTCAAAGGCGCGTTCGCACACGATGCCCTTGACGCCCACCGTGTCGATTACCACGGGGCCCATGATGGCGTCGGTGTCGGTGGCGTCGGCGAGCGCCTTGGCGTGCGTCT
>UQZC01000211.1 GCA_900545505.1 uncultured Collinsella sp. | reverse complement strand
CAATCCAAAACCGGGTTGGACATCGCCATGTTTTGGCGCGAGATCGCCGCATTGGCGGTTCCATGGGCTGCTGGCACTGCAGTTTCGGGAGCGGCGTACTGGCTTTTTCCAATGGGTCACGGCACCGTTTGGCTTTTCTTGCTTGGGGGCACGGTGTACCTCGTCTTGCTTGCGTTCTTCGTTGGCAAGTGGGGCCTCAACGGCTACGAACGGGGTATCGTGCGCGGATTTGCGGCTAAGGTACCAGGGTTGCGAGGATTTGCGAAATGAGACGCTAGCCTTTGTTTTCAGTTCTGTTCGTGGAATATGTCTAGAGGTAATCTGCGGGGCGCCATCTCTCCTGTGGCCATCTGCGGAAATGCAGACGTTAACTTTTTCGCACCTTGAACAATCAGCGGGGCGGAGGTGGGTAACCATCCCCGCTCTTTCTGTCAGGGGCTGTAATTAATCGTTCAAGCTCGATTCTGCCGTCTGTGGTAAAACGGCATCGTGCGCACGGTGCGCCTGGATATCGCGCCTTTCGATGGCGTGGGGAATGAGCGGGCGCACTTGGAGGGGGATCGTCTTTCTCCGTACCATTTGGGCTGCGCGGTCGCTTGCTCGATTGTTCCGCTCGTCTCGGGCTTGCTCGGGTGGAATGGCGTCTCCACGCTCGTCGCGATGATATTCTGCTTCGAGATTGCTGCGCATGTCGAGGGCACGCCGACCGGGGTGCTGAGGCTTTTCGACAAGTTCAAATGCGTTGCCATCCACGCGGTCGCCGTGGCGGCGCTGAAGCTCGTCCTCGTTGCGGCGGTGTTCTGCGTGGTTGGCCCGAACGTCGTCGCGATTGCGTGTGTCTATTGCGCGGCGGACATCATCAAGAGCGTGTCGCTGTTCGCCATCGCCCTCTTCGTCGTCGGCAAGCGTGTCGGTCTGAGAGGCATGGTCACCGCAAGGAGGCGCGACCTCCCCGAGGGCTTCTTCTCTTTCACGATGTGGTCGAACCTGGTCGCGACCGCCGATGCTCCCATCCAATACTTTGACGTGTTCTTCCTGTCCATGCTTTCTAGCGAAGTTGTTGGGGTGTTCAAGTTCTTCAAACAGCTCCTTTCGGCTTTCACTCTGCTCTCGACGCCGGTGCAGCAGGCAATCATTCCTCAGCTCGCGGAGCTGATAGCCAAGGGGCAGGACGACCGGGCTTACGCCGTAGTTGAAAAGATTGAGCGAACGGTTTTCAAAGTCGTCGCGCCCTGCGCGACTTTGGCGATCATCGCGGTTCCGTCCGCCCTCTCGTTTTTCATGGACCCCGTCTATGGTGGCTACTGGTATTTGTTCGTCGGCCTCGCGGCGCTGACCGTCGTCAACATAATCTTTTCGGCGCTGCACCCGTGCTTCACAGCCTACGGGCTGTCGAAGGAGTGTGCGGGGATAACGCTTCTTGCCAACGTAATCTACCTTGTTGCCTGCTGCCTTCTTTTGGGTGTTATGGGCATTATGGCGATTCTGTTGGCTATGGGAGTCCAGTATGGGTTGACGATCGGCCTTAAATCCTTGTTTATCAAGAAGGTCGTTCTTGCCTAAATCTGTGACCCGTCAATAAGAGCCGCGTTTCACCTCGAAGGCTCGGCGCATCTTGTATGCGCTGAGCCTTTTCTAACGGTTTTCGAGCACCCACTTCTGCGCTGTTGTGCCGTTCGCTCGGTACAGCTGGACGTTGGTCCCCGGGGCGGACTCGCCGCCCGCGGCATCGAGCACGCACGAGGGGTTCTTCGCCGAGGCAATCGTCACAGTGCCGTCCCCGTTGTCGGCGATCGTCCAGCGCTGGGCGGCCGTCCCGTTACGTGTGAATTGCTGGACGTTGCCCCCGGGTCGGGCCGAGCCGCCCTGGACGTCGAGCGCCAGCCCCGATTTCGCGTTGGTTATCTCGTAAGCCCCGGCCTCCGCGTCGTACCAGAAGCGGAGCACCTGGGCGGAGGTCCCGTTCGTCGACCAGAGCTGGACGTTCGCGCCGGGGTCGAGCGAGCCTGATGCCACGTCGAGCGAGGCATCGCAGGACAGGGCGCTTTTGACGGTGAAGTAGCCGTCGAATTCGGTTGGTTTTGGAATGGGTTTTGTCTCGGGATACTCAGCCTCGAAGTCGAACTTCGCTGACCACTGGTAGCTCGAGGCCGTCGTGACATTAGACGTCGCCGTGAGTGTTACGCCGTTGGAGGCCACGCTCCATTCCCTCTGGTTCATATCGTACGCAACGAGCGCATTTTGTATTCCCGAGATGCTGGGCGGGAAGGACTCGTTGTCGGCGTCGATACTGAATTCTGTTTCTCTGGCGTCCAGATGCTGCTGGATGCGCTCGGCGTAGGCGCTTGCCCACTCGTCAGCCTTGCCGTTGTGGACGAAGTAGTTGTTGCTTAGGTCGGTTGAGCGGTAGGCGTAGCTGTCTGCCTGGTAGTTCTTCGTGTGGTCGCTGTGAGCAATGGCCATTAGCTCGTCGGTTAGGCCGAAGTAGAGATGGCGCTGGTCAAGGTCGCCGTACCAGTTGTCACTCGTGTCGTCCCAGGTGAGATCTATCTGGCACCACTTACCGTCGATCTTCACGGCGTTCCAAGTGTGGCCATTGCCGGTGATGCGGCCGTTGGCGATGCCGGCGGCATTAAGCAGCTTGGCGTAGATGCGCTGGTAGCTTTCGCACGTGCCCTGGTGGCGGGTGAGGCCGCTCTCCGCGCTGCACCAGTTAAGGTCGTGGTCGTACTCCAGCTGGTCGAGCGTCCAGTCGTGGAGCCACAGCGCCATGTCGTATTCCGAGCCGTTTGTCTCTTGCCTGCACAGGTCCACGGCGTCGTTGACGATCTGCGTGACGCTTGGGCGGGCGGCGTCGTTTACGGTCACCTCCGCCGTGGTGCGCAGGTAGTAGATCCCCTTGTCGTTTTGGGGGTCGTTTCTGTCGTTGTCCATAAAGTAGAAGTAGATGCGGTACGTGCCCGATGCCGTGAAGTCGAAGGTAAAGTCGTGGCCTGCGGTACCCAGGGTGTAGTAGCTGGCCCATGCCGGGCGCGACGGGTCGCAGACGCTTTCCTGGCTGCCGCCGTCCCAATAGGTGGGCA
>UQZC01000210.1 GCA_900545505.1 uncultured Collinsella sp. | reverse complement strand
GACGTATATGCCTCGCACGGCGCAGCCTCGCTACGAGTCGCGCGAGCCGTATCGCGAGTACCCCAAGTCGATTCCGCAATATGGCGAGGACGAGGAGAAGAAGCCGTCGCGTTCGTCGAGCGTGATCAAGAAGATCCTCATCGTGCTGGCAATCTTCTTTGCGCTGTCGGTTGTGTTTGCCATCGTGTCGGGCATGCTCAACAAGCGAGGGAGTTCAACGGCCGATACCACTGCCGAGCAAACCGAGTCCGCCTCGTCTAGCACCGTCGATCTGAGTGATATCCCGGGGCAGTACTGGTCCAACGCCAAGAAGATCCTCAAGTCGCGCGGCGCCGATCTTTCGAATGCCGTGGTCCTGACTGATGATGGCTCAACGCCCGTCGTCGATGCCAACTGGGTCGTTACTTCTGCCTACTATAACGACAGCGGCAACCTCGAAATTCAGCTCACGCACAAGAACAGCTCGGGCAACTCGTCCGACGGCCAAAGCGGTACCGACAGCTCGAGCTCCAATACGCTGGAGGACTTGAGCAACAAGGCACAGGAGTTGGGAGACAAGGCGCAAGAGCTGGGCGATACGGCACAAAACTTGGGCGATACCGCGCAGAACTTGGGCGACATGGCGACGGATGCCTGGAACGCCCTGCAAAACGGCATCTCGGGCGCGCAGGGAAACTAGCTGTTAAGCAGGCTACAACTGCTCGGCCGGACGCTCGGGCGAGCTAAAGCCCGAATCAAACGTGACGACGCACGAGACGTCGGGCCGGCGCTCGTGCACGATGCGCGTGACGAGCTCCAGCAGCTCCTCGTCGGATATGTCAAAGCCGTCGGGACGCACCAGGTCAAACGAAACAAACCCGTCGTGCTCGTGCAGGTCGTGGATGGAGAGCGCGGGATCGATCTGCATGACGCCGCGCTTGACCCAGCCGCGCAGGTCGTCGCCGGTGGTGGCGATGGGGTCGCAGTGCAGCGTGATATCGATGCCCATTTGGCGCTTGATGTCGTGCTCGATGGTGTCCAAAATCTCGTGGTGCTCAAATGCGTCGCCCTCTCCGGGCATCTCCACGTGGGCGCTGGCAAACTGACGACCGGGGCCGTAATCGTGCACCATCAGGTCGTGTGTGCCCAAGACCTGCGGATAGGACATGATCTTATCGCGGATTGCCTGGACGAGCTTGGGGTCGGGCGCTTGCCCCAGCAACGGGCTGATGGCGTCGCGCACTAGGCCCATGCCGCTGATGCAGATGAAGATGCCCACACCCAGGCCTGCCCAGCCATCGAGGTCAAAGCCGGTCGTCTGCGAAATAAGCGCCGCCACCAAGACCGAGCCCGAGGTGATGACGTCGTTTTTGGAGTCCTGTGCTGTGGCGATGAGCGTCTCCGAGTCGATGCGGTCGCCCAGCGTGCGGTTGAACGCGGCCATCCAGAGCTTTACGAGCATGGACGTAGCCAGTGCCGCAAGGGAAATGAACGTGTAAGCGGTGGGGGAAGGCTTGATGATCTTGGTGACCGACTCGAGGATCAGGTTGATGCCGACGGCGCAGACCAGGACGGCGACGAACAGGCCGGCTAGGTACTCATAGCGGCCGTGACCATAGGGGTGGCCTTCGTCTGCCGGGCGGCTGGCAAGGCGGAACCCGAGCAGGCTCACGATGTTGCTCGAGGCATCGGAGAGGTTGTTGAAAGCGTCGGCGATGAGGGAGACGGAGCCGGCGAGCAGGCCCGCGATGCCCTTGGCCAGGCACAGGGTGATGTTGAGGCCAATGCAGATGAGGCTTGCGGCAAAGCCCGCGTTGGTGCGGCAAGATGCATCGACCGGCTCGCCCTCGCTGCCGGGAACAAGCGTATGTACCAGCCGATTTACAAATAGCATAGCGGTCGTCCTCACAATCATGTTTAAGGGGATAGTGTAGCTCGTGCGGGGGCGCCGTTCACCGATGCTCAGAAAATGCAGCAATAGTCTGCCGGTGCTAACGAGCGAGCCTTCTCGTCTGCCTGGGTGGTCCATTTTGGGCCACATGGGTATGGGCATGTGCCTGCTTGCTCGACATACTTAATGTCGACAGCCCCTGTGCAAAGGAGGACGTTTCCATGGACGAGATGTTTGCCATTAAATGTCAAAACTGCGGCGGCCCTATGTACTCGCACCAAGCTAAGCGCAGCTTTGAGTGCGCTTATTGCGGCACGGTCGTTCCGTGGCAGGCTGATGCGGGGGAGCCCAAGAGCGCCCTGGGCATTCGCCATACGCCGCTGACGGTGGTGGATGGACTGCTCAAGCTCACGCATGTGTCGCAACTCGAGCGCCCGGAGGACCCGGACTGGTATTTCTTCAATTCGCACTGGCGCAATCAGTCGGTCCTGGAACATCTGCTGTGGGAGGATCGCGGCACGGCGCAAGAGTTCCAAGAGGCCACGCATGTGAGCATTCCTTGCCCCTTCTGCGGAGCGTCCTTTGAGGGCGAGTCAACGCAGCGTGTGTTTGAGTGCCCGTCCTGCGGCAACAAGATCGGCATTGCCGACCTGCTCAAGCCGGGGACGTTTAGCAAGCGCCTGACCTTGGGCGTTGGTGCGGAGTATGTACCTGGGCAGGGTATTCCCTGCGAAATCTCGCCACAGCAGGCACGTGCCAACGCGCTGCAGCTGGTGCGCCAGTACCCGGATGCCTTTGCCGGGCACGACGTGGAAGATGCGATCCAAAACGACATGATGCTTTTCTATTTCCCCATGGCGCTGGCGGACCTGCGCATGATGGCGAGCTTCCCGGGCAAGGGCCTGAGCAAGGAAACCCTGGTGTACTACGAGGTGCTCGACTGGGCGTATCCGAGGGCAAACTATCTGGATGTTCGCCTTATGGGCATTCTGGAGCCGTGGGACTTTGCCAAGGTTGGGCCGTTTGACCCTGCCATGCAGGAAGGTGACTTTCGCGTCGTCTCAGTCGATGCGTCTACCAAGGACCAGGTGGTCATTGATAAGTTGGCGCTCGACGTTGCGGGCAACGACGCCGAGGCTGTACTGGGGCTCAATAAAAAGAGTATCCGCACGTGGGCGCGCAAGGCCCGCAAGCATAAGGACGGCCTAGTTATGG
>UQZC01000209.1 GCA_900545505.1 uncultured Collinsella sp. | reverse complement strand
GCAGCATGTTCGCCCCGCGGCTGGGGCCGCGGAGCGGTATCCCCTACCGAAGGGCGGGGATGCCCTCCGCTTCCAGTTCGGAATCAGCCGTCGGAGGCGTTCGGCTGACTGCGGGAACGGCCTGTCCGCTCAATGTGTTCGGCTGAGATCGGAAATCAACCCAACACGAGCCGGACACGCGCCAGACGGCTCTTCCCCGTACGGCCTTCCCCCTTACGCTCATGTTGCAGGCATGTAACGCCGCAGCGAGCGCGCCTTTTTTGCGCCAGACAGGTACAATGATGAACACTGTACCGTAGCGGAGCGCCCCGCGCGCGCCGCAACCACGCGAAAGGGTTTCCCATGGCCGAGATCTCGTCCTCCCGTATCGTCATCACCGTCCTTGGCAAGAACCGCCCCGGCATCGTCGCCGGCGTCACCCGCGTTCTGGGCGAGGCCAACGTCGACATCCGCGACATCACGCAGTCCATTATCGAGGACATCTTCACCATGACCATGCTGGCCGACACCGCCGAGTCCAAGCTCGACTTCGCCGAGCTGCAGAAGGCCCTGGCCGAGGCCGGCGAGCTTTCGGGCGTCAACGTGTCCATCCAGCGCGAGGACGTCTTTAACTTTATGTACCGCCTGTAGCGAACAAGCCGCTCGGGGCAGCTTGACGTCATATCGTCCAAGCGCGCGGCCCCAAAGCGGACCGGAGAGGAGCGCGCATGGCCTACGACGCCAAGAAAATCTACTACCGCTTCGACGATCACCTGAGCCGCCTGGTTCTGGATTACGAGGCGAGCCGTCAGATTTCGCCCGAAAGCGAAAACCTCTACCACGGCCTGCCGACCGCCCCGTACGACGAGGGCCTGTTCGTAGAGCATAACGTCAAGCGCGGCCTGCGCAATGCCGATGGCTCGGGCGTGGTCGCGGGCCTTACCCGCATCTCGGACGTGCACGGCTACAACAAGGTCGACGGCAAAGTCGTGCCCGACCAGGGCAAGCTTACGCTGCGCGGCTACAGCATCGAGGACCTGGTCAACAACGCCCAGGCCGAGAATCGCTATGGCTACGAAGAGGTCGCCTACCTGCTCATCACGGGCTCGCTGCCCAACAAAGAGGAGCTCGACGGTTTTTGCGGACGTCTGGGCGCTTTTAGGCACCTGAGCGATGAGTACGTCAAAGAGTTCCCCATGACCACGGTGTCGTCGAGCATCATGAATGTGCTTCAGCGCGCCGTGCTGCTGCTCTACGCCTTCGACGCCGAGCCCGACGCCATTACGCCCGAGCACGAAATCGACGTCGCCATCTCCATGCTCGCCCGTCTCCCCCGCATCGCCGCCTTCGCGCATATGGCCTCGGTCGCCAAGCGCCGCGGCTCCGAGGTTCACGTGCCGCACCCTACGCCCGGTCTCTCCACCGCCGAGACCATCCTGCAGGTCCTACGCGGCGGCATGGCATTCACCCGCGACGAAGCCATGCTGCTCGACGTGATGCTCATGCTGCATGCCGAACACGGAGGCGGCAACAACTCCACGTTTGCCTGCCGCGTGCTGTCCTCCTCGGCCACCGACCCGTATTCCGCCTACGCCGCGGCTATCGGCTCACTCAAGGGCCCGCGCCACGGTGGCGCCAACGCCAAGGTTGTCTCCATGCACGAGGACATCCGCGCGCATGTCTCCAATTGGGAGGACGAGGACGAGGTCGCAGCCTACCTGGGCAAGATCCTCGACAAGCAGGCCTTCGACGGCACGGGTCTCATCTACGGTATGGGCCACGCCGTCTACACGCTGAGCGACCCGCGTGCCGAGGTGTGCCGTCGTTACGCGCGCACGCTTGCCGCCAAGAAGGACCTGGGCGAGGAGTTCGCGCTCATCGAGCGCATCGAGCGCCTGGCCCCGCAAGTGATGCGCGATCACGGCATGACCAAGCCCATCTGTGCCAACATCGACCTGTACACGGGCTTTATCTACAAGATGCTCGGCGTGCCCGAGACGCTCTTTACGCCGCTGTTCGCCGTCGCCCGCATGGCCGGCTGGTCTGCGCACCGCATGGAAGAGCTCTTCTGCGCGCACCGTATTATTCGCCCGGCCTATCGTCCGGTGATCGAGCCGCTGGAGTACAAGCCGCTCGCTGACCGCTAGGACGCGGACCGTTATAGAACTCGAGCGTGGCCAGGGACCCAAGCCCTTGGCCACACTTTTTATGCCAGTAGAAAGGATCGCAACGAATGATTGTGTTTTCCGATATGGATGGGACGCTGCTGACGAGCGATAAGCAGATGAGCGACGCCACTTGGGCAATGCTCGACGAGCTCGCACGTCGTGGCATCGAGTTTGTTCCCTGCACGGGGCGCCCGCTGTCGGGCATCTTTGAGCCCATTCTCGCCCATCCCGCCGTGCACTACGCGGTCTGCGCCAACGGCGCCAGCGTCTGGCGGCTCGACGAAGATACGCCCACCGACACCTCACGTGCTACGCGCATTTTGAGCCGACCGCTCGATTGCGGCATTGCCCACCGCATCCATCGCATTGCCGCCGGCCACGATGTGACCTTCGATATCTTCGCGGATGGACAGTGCTTCCTCCCCCGCTCGCTATACGGGCGCCTGGATGAGTTCTGCGGCGGTGACCCCCACATCGCGGCTTCACTCAAGCGCACACGAACGCCGATCGACATGGATATCGACAGCAAGATCGACGAGGTCGAGACGCTCGAACGTATCGCCATGTACTGGCACAACCCGGCCGATCGCGACGCCATCGCGACGGCGCTCGACACGCTCGGAGGCATTGAGGTCACGCGTTCGTACGCCATGAATATCGAGGTCATGGGCGAGAGCGCCACCAAGGGGACGGCCCTCACGTGGCTATGCGAATACCTGGGCAAGCGTCTCGCCGACGCCTGGGCGTTCGGCGACAACATCAACGACATCCCCATGCTGCAGGCAGCGGGCCACGGCATGGCCATGATCAACGCCGAGTCCGAAGACCGCGAGGCCGCCGACGCCATCACCGAATACGACAACGACCACGACGGCGTCGCCCGCACCATCATGGCCGCCCTTGCCTAGTCATTGGGTGTTCCTATAGTTTTGTCAACCGTCGGGGCTACTCCCGGTAGG
>UQZC01000208.1 GCA_900545505.1 uncultured Collinsella sp. | reverse complement strand
CACCGATGTCGTACGATGGCGAGCCTCAAGATCGATATGTCCGTCCCAAGCCACATAGTGTGAAACGTCGGCGATATGCACACCCAGCTTGTAGCCACCCTCGGGCGTGCGCTCCAACGAAATGGCATCGTCAAAGTCGCGCGCGTCGACCGGGTCGATCGTGATGACAAAGCGGTCGCGCAGATCGCGGCGGAGCGGGTCCTTAAGCGCCGCGGACACATCGAGCGAAAGCCCCTCGGCCTCGGCCAGCGCGGCCTCGGGATAGCTATCGGTAAAGCCGTAACGCGCCATCACATATTGAACGCCCAAATCGGGCGCGTCATCTCCGCCAATGCGGCGTTCGATCGTCACGGTACCCGATTCCAGGCGCGTCGGGTAGGTCAAAATGCGCGCGACAACAGCATCACCCGGGTGGACGCCCAGACAATCCGCCGAGGTATCCTCGGGCAGGATGAAGAAGTCGGCCTTCAGACGCGAATCGAGCGGCTCGATCACACCGAGCGGACCGGCGGTCTGGTACGTGCCCACCACGCTTATGGCTGCACGCTCAACCACGCTTTCGATCACGGCGCGCCGCTCACCGTGCGGGCTGTTCTTAATGCTCACGGCAACGGTATCGCCATCCATGATCTCGCGCTTACCGCGGCCCATGACCTTGTAGTCGCCGTTTTCGGTTACAACGTAGGCGCTATGCTCATGGAGCTGCACGCGCCCGGTCAGGCTCGGACGGCGTTCGCTGCGCACCGGCCCGCGCTTATTGCGAGCTCCACGCTTATGCTTGTTATTGCGCCCCATGGCGCCTCCTAACTATCGATTGCGAACTCCAAAGAGTCTACCCAAATGATTCGCTTTCCTGCCGTCCCCTAGGAATCAAAAACGGGCCGCCCCATAAGAGACGACCCGTTGGAAGGGATGAATTCCAGGCGTGCCTACACGCGCAGGTAGCGGCGCATGGCGATGGCAGAACCAAAGAGACCGATAATCACGCCGACCAGAATCAGCGCAGCATAGGTCACCAGGTAGTACTGCATCGGCAGGGCAAACGACATCCAGCCGATGCTCTCCTGCAGACGCGGAATCATCAGATTGCGCAGCAGCTCCAGAACGCCGATGGAAAGCAGCGAGCCCAAAATGGCCTGCAGTACGCCCTCGGTGATAAACGGGCCACGAATGAAGCCGTTGCTGGCGCCGACCAGACGCATAATCGCAATCTCACGACGACGCGCCGTGATGGACAGGCGAATCGTGTTGTTGATGAAGATGAATGCGATAAAGGTCAGAAGGCCAACGAGCACCACCGCGGCGATGCGGATGTAGTTGGTCACCTGGAACAGGCGGCTCACTTCCTCCTGGCCGTACAGCACGCTCGCGTTGACGTCGCCGTCATCCGCGATCTTCTGGAAATCGGCATCCTTCTTGAGCTTCTCTGCCGTGCTCTCGACCTTGGACGGATCGTCCATCTCAATTGCAAACGAGGCCGGCAGCGGGTTCTGGCCATCGAGCGCGCTCATGGTGGCGTCGGCGTTGCCCGACATCTTGCTCGTATACTCGGCCAGTGCGTCGTCCTTGTCCTTATAGGTCACGGACTTGACGTTATTCCACGTCTTAAGCTCGGCCTCAAAAGCCTGAACATCGGCCTGATCGGCGTCATCACTAATGAACGCGTTGATGACAACCTGATCCTCGACGGTGCCGATCACGGAGTTCAGCATCGCGGAGCCCATGATGAACAGGCCGATGATAAACAGCGAAAGGAAGATCGTGATGACGGCGCCGAGCGAGGTAGTCCAGTTACGGAAGAAGTGGCTGATTGCCTCTTTGAAGGAGTAGCCCACGTTAGTTGGTGCCATAGTTGCCGTAACCTCCCCTCTCCTGGTCGCGGATAACGTGGCCGCCCTCGAGGGCGATCACGCGACGGTGCATGCTATCGACCATCTCGCGGTCGTGCGTGGCGACGATCACGGTGGTGCCGGTGCGGTTAATACGCTCGAGCAGCTTCATGATGCCCAGCGAGATCGCCGGGTCGAGGTTGCCCGTCGGCTCGTCGCAGATCAGCAGCGGCGGACGGTTGACCATAGCGCGGGCGACGGCAACGCGCTGCTGCTCGCCACCGGAAAGCTGGTCGGGCAGCGAGTCCATCTGATCGGCCAGGCCGACCAGACGCAGCACCTCGGGCACCTGGCTGCGAATGACGCCCTTGGGCTTGCCGATGCACTGCAGGGCAAACGCCACGTTTTCGTAGGCGGTCTTTTGCGGCAGAAGCTTAAAGTCCTGGAACACGGCGCCAATCTGGCGGCGCAGGAACGGAACCTTGCGGTTCTTGATCTTCATGAGGTCCTGACCGGCAACCAGGATGCGACCGCTCGTCGGCTTGACGTCACGGTTGAGCGTCGACAGCAGCGTGGTCTTACCCGAGCCGGAGTGACCGACCAGGAAGACGAACTCGCCCGGATAGATCTCGATGTTGATGTCGTCGAGTGCAGGCTTGTTGGGCTGTGCCGGATAGATCTTGGTGACATGCTCCATAAGGATGACGGGCTCGACACCGGCCTGCTTGGCCATCTTCTTGCGGCTGGCCTGCGGATCGATGGGCGCAAACACCGACGTAAAATCGGGGTTGTTGAGCGCGTTATCGAGGCTTGCGACCTCGGCGGCTTGATCGCTCTCGACCACCGGGGCAGCAGGCTGCGTGGGGTCGGGAATAGCGGCAAAGAGACCGGACTGCGCAGGCTGAGGAGCCGGCGTCGCAGGGGCCAAGGGGTCGGGAATGCCGGCCATGGTAGGCTGCGGCGTGGCGGCACCAGCTTGAGGCTGCTCCACGCGAGCGGCCTGAACGGGCTCAAACCCCGCCGTGCCGGAAAGCGCGACATCGCTGGTTGGATTGTAGGCAAAGGGATCGGATGCCGGCTGTGCCTGATCTGCCGGCTGAGCGGGGGCCTGAGCAACAGGCTGGCCCTCTGAATCCGGAGTGGCGAAACGACTGCCCTGGACGCCTGCCTGCGTCTTGGGGGCATCATCGCCCGCACCGGAGGTACGGAAGTGGTTACCCACTGGTGCTCCTTATCGTCGTGCGTTTAAACTACATGAGCGCTTTGTATTTTAGCAGCATTAGCTTTGCTGCACATAAGAAGCATGGCGTGCTTAGGGATCCCGTCGGCCGGGCACAGGGTTACTCTCCAAATC
>UQZC01000207.1 GCA_900545505.1 uncultured Collinsella sp. | reverse complement strand
GTCGGGCGCACCTGTTTTTGCGCGGCGGTGGACCCCCCGCGCCGCCGCCACGACTTCATTGTCAGTGGTAAAGTGCCCACTCTTGGTTTTGCCCTGAGCGGTCGTGTAAGAGTAGGTACCGTCGACATGGGTAGTGCCGTTGAGCATCCATACGGCAAGCTGGGTTGCGGCGCGGGCGCGATCGGGTGAAAGATGGTAGCCGCCAAACGACGTGGCGGTAGGATATCCGTGACAAACGATTGCCGCGAACTCGTCGTCGAGCCACACCCAGCCTTGATCAAAGTTGAGCCATGGGCCGCCCGGTTTGGTGGGGCCGGGGCGCTCCTGGTTCATGCAGTAGGCAATCGAGGCGTCTTGAGCTTCATACTTGCCGATGAAGAAGGGCCCACAATCATCGCTAATAGTGCGGAAGCCGAGCTGGTCGTAGCCATCGACGGCAAATGCGGCTCCCGGTGCCAGGCAGCCGAAAAGCAGGAAGAGGAGCAGGAGCAGCGGACCTGTTGCGATTGCGCTGTGGACAGAGTGCGTGGGTGCGTTGGACATGGCTGCTCCTTATCCCTCGTGCGTCGCACGGGGAGGCTGCGACGCGTAGGATGAGGCTACCCCCGAGGTTCATGCGGGTAAGTACCGGAGCCTGACCAAAAGCTTGCCCAATTCCTGACAAATTGAGCTCAAATACAACAATCAAGCAAAAGTGCAGGTAGAAGATAGGGAAAACAGGAGGCCAAAGGTCCTCATCTCCACAATTGACGCGATTTTCAAACGAATCTCCATAGCTAAAACAAGCATCGCCACCCTTGTATCGAACAAGACAACCGCGTTATACTATCCCCCACATATGCGGGCATCGCCAAGTGGTAAGGCATCAGCTTCCCAAGCTGACACTCGCGGGTTCGAGTCCCGTTGCCCGCTCCAGCTAGAAGCACAAGCACGGCAGCGTTACGTTGCCGTGCTTTTTACTACCAAGCGCCGGGACTCGAACCCGCCAGGGTGCGAGCGTTAAGCAAACGCGAAGCGTTTGTAGCGAGCAGGCGAAGGCGCCGACAGGCGCCTGAAGCCGGTGCGGATTTGCGAAGCAAATACGCGGACGTCCCGTTGCCCGCTCCATCAGCAAAGGAAGGCGTGGGGACGGACAATTCGGCGGAGTCTTCCCCAACGGTTTCGTGAATCTCGGTATGCCACCGCAGCCGGTGCGTATTTGCGAAGCAAATGCGCGGACGTCCCCATGCTCGCTCCAATTCCAAAATGTTAGGTTAATGCCTGCTGCCCATACTTGCACCTGCGCACGGTACAATGGTTGGGTTACGACCAACGTGCCAATAACCAAAAAGGAGCCGCTATGATCGATCGCTATACCCGCCCGGAGATGGGACACATCTTCTCCCTCGAGAACAAGTACGCCATTTGGCAGGAGATCGAGGTTCTGGCCTGCGAGGCCCAGGCGGAGCTCGGCAAGATCGGTATTTCCAAAGACGAGGCCCAGTGGATCCGCGACCATGCCAACTTTGAGAAGGCGAAGGTCGATGAGATCGAGGAAGTCACGCGCCACGACGTCATTGCCTTCCTGACCAACATGAAGGAATACATCGATGCCGATGTTCCCGAGGGCGACCCCAAGCCCAGCCGCTGGGTTCACTATGGCATGACCAGCTCGGATCTGGGCGACACGGCCCTGTGCTACCAGCTCACCCAGGCCTGCGACCTGATCATCGAGGACGTCAAGAAGCTCGGCGAGATTTGCAAGCGTCGCGCCTTTGAGGAGCGCAACACGCTCTGTGCCGGCCGCACTCATGGCATCCACGCCGAGCCGATGACCTTCGGTATGAAGTTTGGCTCTTGGGCCTGGGAGCTCAAGCGCGATCTGGATCGTCTTGAGGACGCCCGCAAGAATGTTGCCTTCGGTGCTATCTCGGGCGCTGTCGGCACGTACAGCTCCATCGAGCCGTTCGTCGAGGAGTACGTCTGCGAGCACCTGGGCCTGGTCCACGATCCTCTGTCCACGCAGGTCATCAGCCGCGATCACCATGCCTACCTTGCCGGCGTGCTTGCCACTACAGCGGCCACCTGTGAGCGCATCGCTACCGAGGTTCGCAATCTACAGAAGACCGATACGCTCGAGGCCGAGGAGCCGTTCCGTAAGGGCCAAAAGGGCAGCTCAGCCATGCCGCACAAGCGCAACCCCATCACCATGGAGAAAGTCTGCGGTCTGTCGCGCGTCGTGAAGTCCAACGCCCAGGTTGCCTTCGATAACGTCGCCCTGTGGCACGAGCGTGACATTTCGCACTCCTCTGCCGAGCGCGTCGCCCAGGCCGATAGCTTCATCGCCCTCGACCACATGTTCCAGTGCCTCATCCGCGTTATCGACGGCCTGCAGCTGTATCCCGCCCGCATGATGGCCAACCTCAATAAGACCCGCGGCCTCATCTTCTCTTCCAAGGTACTGCTCGCCCTCGTCGACACGGGCATCACCCGCGAGGACGCGTACGCCATTGTGCAGGAGAACGCTATGGCAACCTGGCACGAGGTACAGGATTGTGTCTCCGGCCCCACCTTTAAGGAGCGTCTCGAGGCCGACCCGCGCTGCACCGTCAGTCAGGAGAAGCTCGACGAGATCTTTGATCCGTGGGACTTCCTCACCCGTATCGACACGGTCTTTGATCGTCTGGAGCAGCTGAGCTTCGAGTAGGTTCGGGCATAACGTTAGCTTTTTAGGGCGCTTTGCTGGTAATGTGTGTTGCCGGCAAAGCGCCTCGTTGCATTTAGGGAAAGACGGGGATAATAGTCGTCTCGAATAACATTCTGAGAGGGGATCGCATGATTTCGTTTGATTACAAGCCTCAGGGCGTGTGTGCTCGCAATATTCACCTTGACCTTTCCGATGACGGCAACAAGGTGATGGGCGTTGAGTTTACCGGCGGCTGCGACGGCAATCTCAAGGCTATCTCCAAGCTGGTCGAGGGCGCTCCTGCCGATCGCGTAATCGAGGTTCTCGCCGGTAATACCTGCGGTATGAAAAAGACCTCCTGCGCCGACCAGCTTACACGCGCTATCGAGGCCGCTCGCACCGAGATCGCCTAATGGGTATCGCCGATCACATCAAGAACGGAATATCGCGTCGCGGCTTTGTACTCGGTGGGGCTGCCGCGGGCGCTGCCACGGTGCTTGCCGGATGCTCGAAAAAAACGG
>UQZC01000206.1 GCA_900545505.1 uncultured Collinsella sp. | reverse complement strand
CGTTGACATCGACGGCAAAGTCGCCGCGGATGGTACCAGGAGCAGCGTCAAGCGGGTTGGTAGCGCCCATGAGGGTGCGCATCTTAGCAACAGCGGAGAGACCGGAAACGACCATCTTGACGACCGGACCGCTCGTCATAAAGTCGCAGAGACCGCCAAAGAAGGGCTTGTCGGCCAGATGGGCGTAGTGCTCCTCGACGGTAGCGCGCTCGAGCGTGGTCATCTCCATGCGCTCGATGACAAGACCGCTGCGCTCAATGCGAGCAACAATCTCGCCGATTTTGCGATCGCGCACGGCGTCGGGCTTAATCATGATGAAGGTCTTCTCGATAGCCATAAAAGTAGCCTTTCAAGTAGGTTCGCGCGTGCCCAAGTCCCATTCCGGCACCCGCCTGGACTGCATCGTAACAGAGTTTTAGCTGCAGTTAAACAAAAAGCTGTTTATTGAAACGCTGCAATTTATTAAAGCGCTCCATATGTGTCACTTCTGTTTCGAAGCCCGATTAGAGTACCATCCGACCGCCCATCAACCGCATCGAACAGAGCAGGCGGTCGGTTGCCGCCCGCGAACGTAACCCCTTCACAACCTGCCCAAAGGTCCTACAGAAGTTCTCGACAAGCCCCTCCCCCATAGCAACAAAACACGGGCGTCCGCATCAGCAGACACCCGTAAAAGCAAAAACGATTTATCGATAAATGGCCAAAGCCGCTTCAGTCAAATCCCTACTTTATCCCGTGGCCCATCTCGACGACCTTGGTCAGCGATCCAAACACGCCCTCGTCGGCCACGAGCTGTGCCTCGGCGCGCTGCAGCTGCACGGCAACGGCGGCAGGGGCGGTACCGCCCTCGGTCGTACGCGCGGCGACAATTGAGGGGATGTCGAGCGCCTCGGTAATATCGCATTCAAAGAGCGGGCTTGCCTCCTGGAACACCTCAAACGGCAGGTCCTCAAGATTGCAGCCACGCTTCTCACACATCAGGACCAGATGGCCCACCACGGCATGTGCCTCGCGGAACGGCAGACCACGCTTAGCCAGGTAATCGGCAACATCGGTGGCGGCAAGGTGCCCCACGCCGCACTCGCGCGCCATGGCATCCTCGTTGACGGTCCAAGTCGAAATCATACCGGCCATAACCGACAGACACTGCATGAGCGTATGGGCGGTATCGAGCGCGCTCTCCTTGTCCTCCTGCAAGTCCTTGTTATAAGCAAGCGGCAAGCCCTTCATGGTTACCAGCAGCTGCACCAGGTTGCCGTACACGCGACCGCTCTTGCCGCGGATAAGCTCGGCAAAGTCGGGGTTCTTCTTCTGCGGCATGATAGACGAGCCGGTGGAGTAGGAGTCTGAAAGCGTGATAAAGCCAAATTCGGAGCTCGACCACAGCACGATCTCCTCGGAAAGACGCGACAGATGCATCGCCATGACGGATCCGGCGTAATGCAGATCGAGCAGGAAATCACGGTCGGAAACCGCATCGAGCGAGTTGGGAATCACGCCCGCAAAGCCAAGTTCGGCAGCCGTCATCTGGCGATCGAGCGGATAGCTCGTACCGGCAAGCGCGGCAGCACCCAGCGGGCAGTTGTCGGCGGCATCAAAGGCGGCCTTCAGGCGCGTAAAGTCGCGCGCGAACATCCAGGAATACGCCAGCAGATGATGCGAGAGCAGCACGGGCTGAGCGTGCTGCATATGCGTGTAGCCCGGCAGAATCACCTTGTCGTGCTTCTTAGCCGCATCCACCAGCACATGGCGCAGCTCAAGATTGGCCTCCATGACCTGGCCCATCTGCTTCTTGGACGTGGCGCCCAGCTCGGCGATGACCTGCTCGATCAGGGCCTCGAGCTCCTCGCCCGAAACCTGCGCGGGCAGCAGGCTCTCCAGAATCTTGACCTGCTCGGTCAGGTTGTCGGTACGCTCCTGGTCGGTGCCGGCCTTGATGGACATCTCCAGCGTCTCGCTCGTCTGCTTGATCAGACGCTTGATCATGCTGTTGACGTCTTCCTCGGTCACATCGCGGCGCTCATTGACCTCGATATTCTTCACCTCGGCCTTAACCTGGCGAATGATGGACAGGCGAACCTTGTCCTTGGCCTTCATGGCCGCAATCATTTCCTTCTGCAGCTCTTCGTTGGTCATCTGCAAATCCTCCTCAATAGTGTGGGCGGCACTCGCGCGAGCACCGCCCCATGATTACTCAGTCGTCGACGAATCGTCGGTCGAACTCTTGGTGACACCCTTCAGACTCACGTTATAGGGTACGTCTTTGGGCATGGGGTTGACGGTGATGTCGGCATCCTTCTTGTACTGCTCCAGCCACTCGCTGTACGCGGTGCTGGCCGCTTGCGTCTTCACCACGTTGGAGACGTACTTTTTGATGTCCTTGGGCACCTGGTTGATGTCATCAACCTGATTATCGACATGGAAGTAGTCGGTGCACTTGATGATGTGGTAGCCATAGGTCGACTCGACGACTTCGCTCACGTCGCCCTTGTTGAGTCCCTCGAGCGCCGTCTGGTAGCTGTCGACAAAGGTGGTGAGCTTATCCCAGCCCACATCGCCCTTCTTCTCCTTGGAACCGGTGTCCTCGGAGTACTGCTCAACGGCGTCCTCAAAGCTCAGCTCACCGGAGTTGATCTTGTCCAGGCACTCCTGCGCCTTGGCCTTGGCGGCAGCCTTGTCCTCGTCGGAAGCGTCGGAATCAACCTTGATCAGGATGTTCGACGAGCGGCGGGCGTCGTTGTAGCTGGACAGATTTTCGTTGATGTAATCGACAATCTCGCTGTCCTTGGGCTTGCTCGTGGGCGCGACGGCATCCTTGAGTTTCTGTTGCGCCAGACTCTCCTTGAGCGAGTCCTTGTAGGTGTCCTCGGTATAGCCGTAGGTCTTGAGGGTCTTCTTAAAGGCCTTGGCTCCGCCCGCGCTCTTGCACGCGTCCTTCCAAGCCTTCTCGACCTCCTCGTCCGACACCGTCACGCCGTTCTCCTTCTGTGCCTGTTGAAGCAGAATCTGCTGCGTGTAGGAGTCGATGAGTTGCTTGCGGTACTTCTTGGGCGTGAGGTCGTTGTCAACCAGATACTGCGCCCAATCCTCATCCTTGGTGTAGCCGTAGGACGTGCGCATGCTCATGATCTGCTTGGTCACGGTGTCCTCGTCCCAAAAGACTGTTTTGGAGCCGCGCCACGAAAACGACCCA
>UQZC01000205.1 GCA_900545505.1 uncultured Collinsella sp. | reverse complement strand
CTCGCTCGACAAATGACGGCGGCGACGGCGCGTGGGATTCATGCCACCGCCGCGGTTTTGCTGCTGAGGCTGCTGAGCCTCGCGCTCGCGGGGAGAATTCTTGCCTGCGGGAGCGGCCTCGCCGGCATCGCCCGAACCCGAGCGCTTGCGGCGACGACGTCCACCGGCAGCCTCCTCAGCCTCGGGTGTCTCGGCCTTGCCGCGACCCTTACCGCGGCCGCGACCCTCGCCCTGGCTCTGACCGGCACGGGCATCGGCGTCCGCATCGCGACGGCGGCGCTTGGGCATCGTCGTCCCCGCCAGACGGTCGGCGCTCGACAGGCCATCGCCCACGTCGACGCCGTTCTCGCGGTCGAGCTCCATAAGCGCCAGGCGCATCTCGGGCGACTCAATGCGCTCGAGCACATCGCGCGTCACGCAGTCGGGGCGGCAGTTGCAGCCCTGCTCGGCGGCCTTCTTTTTGCAGCCCTCAGAGCGGGTCATGTCGGCCAGGTTGACCTTAAAGACTTTGCCGTTCTCCAGGCGCAACACCAGCTGCTCACGCGGCGTGTCATATTCCTGGATGCGCGCCTTGCCAAGCGGCGTATCGATAAGCGTCTTCTTTTTGGGCGCGCGGCTCTTAAAGTCCTTGTACGCCTCGAACTCGTAGCGCAGGCAGCACATCAGGCGGCCACAGACGCCGCTAATTTTGGACGAGTTGAGCGGCAGGTCCTGCTCTTTTGCCATGCGGATCGAAACCGGCTCAAACTGTCCGCCAAAGCGCGTGCAGCAGAGCTCCTGGCCGCACTGGGCATAGCCGCCCACCAGGCGGGTCTCGTCACGCACGCCGATCTGGCGCATGTCGACGCGAATGTGCAGCGTCGAGGACAGGTCCTTGACGAGCTGACGGAAATCGACACGCTCCTCGGCAGCAAAGTAGAACACAGCCTTCTCGCCGCCAAACAGGTACTCGACGCCGACCGGCTTCATCTCGAGGTCGAGTTCCTTGACCAGGCGGCGGAAGTCGACCATGGCCTCGTCACCCTGGATAGCCAGGTCATCGGCAAGCTGCAGGTCGATGTCGCTCGCTACGCGCAACACGGGCTTGAGCGGCTGACCGATTTCGTCGAGCGGCGCCTCGAAGGGATCGGCCGTGACCAGGCCGATCTCGGTTCCGCGCTCGGTGGAGCAAATGGCATAATCGGCCTCGAGGATATCCAGATCCTGCGGGTCGAACCACAGGTCGCGCGAGGCGTAGGTAAACTTAACGGGTACGACTAACGGCATTTCAGTGCCTTCCTGATATCGAACAGCATGACCTCGATGGCCAGCTGGGGAGTAACGTTTCTAGCGATGTTGCGCTCGGCGGTCGCGACTGCCTCGAGCGCCTGGGTGGCACCCGCAACATTCGTCGCCGCGGCAAGCCGCCCGATCGTGTCGCGCACGTCCTCGTTCACAACGTCTGCCGCCTCATCCTGAAGCGTCAGCAGCACGTCGCGCATGAGCGTCCGCGCGCTCGCCAGCGCTTCCATGATACCCGAACGCTCGCGCGCGTTGAGTTCGCGCTTGTTGCGGTCCTCAAGCTGCTTCAATGCTCCACGCGACAGGTAGTCGGCATTTTGCTCGAGCACCTTTTCCTGCGTGGACTTGACCTCGGCGAGCGGCGCCTTGACGGCGACGATGAGCGACTTGGCGCGACTGAGCACATCGGCCTCGTCGGCGACGATGAGCGAGTCGATGGCGCGGACCATCTGGCGACGGGCGTCCTGGCGCTCGGCGCTCTTGAGGAACTCGATGCCACGCGTGGGGCTTCCCGCCACAGCGACGGCCATGCGGCAACGCGCAGGGTCCTGACCGGTGGCGCGGCTCACGGCCTGCGCGGCCACAGTGGGCGACACCAGCCGAAACGGTACGCACTGGCAACGGCTCACGATGGTGGGCAGCATCACGTCGGCCGAGGTGCCCAACAGGATGAACATGACGCCCTCGGGCGGTTCCTCGAGCGTTTTGAGCAGCGCGTTGGCGGTGTTGGCGCGCAGCTGCTCGGCACGGTCGATGATGTAGACCTTTGCCTTGGCGCGGATGGGCGCCAAGGGCACGTCGTCGAGCAGCTCGCGGGTCTGCGCGATGAGGTAGCCCGTAGCACTTTCGGGGGTGTAATAGTGCACGTCGGGGTGCGTATGGCGCGCGACGCGCACGCAGCTGCCACACGAACCACAGCCGTCCTGCTCGCACAGGAATGCCTGGGCAAGCGCCCATGCGGCGTCGAGCTTACCGGCGCCGGGCGCGCCCAAGAACAGGTAGGCGTGCGATGCGCGGCCGCTTGCGATGGCGTTGGTCAAAAAGTCGCGCACGCGCTGTTGGGTGTCGAGCTTGGCCAGCAGGCTTGTCTGCGCGGGGGCCATGTTACTCAGCCTCCTGGGCAAGCGCGGCGGCGACGGCATCTTGGGGAATGTCGAGACCGTACGCGCGAACCAGCTCGACCGTCTGCGCGAAGACGTCTGCAATCGACGCGGTGGCGTCGATGAGCTTTACGCGGTCTGGCTCCTCGGCAGCAATGGCACAAAATCCCTGATAGACGCGCCCCTGGAAGGCCATGCCCTTGGCCTCCATGCGATCGGCCGCACCACGGGCGGCCATGCGCAGCGCCGCCTGCCTGGGCGTGATGTGATAGACGAGCGTGAGCGCCGGATGCGTACCGGCGACAGCCAGGTTGTTGGCATCGCGCACCATCTGACGGTCGAGGCCATCGGCAAACGCCTGATAGCAGGTCGTGGAATCGTAGAAACGGTCGCACAGGACCACCTTGCCGGCAGCGAGGGCAGGCGCGATGACTTCGTGCACCAGCTGGGCACGCGCGGCCTCGTAGAGCAGCAGCTCGCAGGTGTCGCCCATCGCTGTATTGGCGGGGTCGAGCAGCAGGGCGCGAATCTTTTCGCTGATGGCGGTGCCGCCCGGCTCGCGCAGAGTTACGACCTGATAGCCAGCGAGGTCGAGCGCGCGGGCCAGCAGGCGCGCCTGCGTGGACTTGCCGGCGCCATCGACGCCCTCGAGCGTGATAAAGCTATGTTGAGCGGGCTCAAAAGCCATGGGCGCAGTCCCTTCCTACAAGGCGCGAAAATGCAAGTTATAGCAACCAAGCCATGATACCCCAGGGGCAGGGGCTAGGTGGCAGTTAGGGACGTTCCCAAAGTGCCGGCAGAAAAGGAACGTCCCAACTGCCGA
>UQZC01000204.1 GCA_900545505.1 uncultured Collinsella sp. | reverse complement strand
CAGGCGGGGCGGCTAAAGTTGGCCGTCGGTCCGCCCACGTCGTTGATATAGCCCTTAAACTCGGGATCGCGCGTGAGCAGCTCGGCCTCGCGCATGATCGAGTCGTGGCTGCGCATCTGCAACACGCGGCCCTGGTGGAAGGTGAGGGCGCAAAACGAGCACTCACCAAAACAGCCGCGGTTGGAGCTTATGGAAAACTTGATCTCGGCAAAGGCCGGCACGCCGCCCGCCGCGTCGTAATCGGGATGCCAGTCGCGTGCGTAGGGGAGTTCGGCCACCTCGTCCATCTCATCGGTAGTGAGCGTCGCCGACGGCGGGTTTTGCACCACATAGACGCTGTTGGGGTAGGGCTCTACCAGGCGATGCCCGGTGATGGGGTCCATATTCTGTTGCTGCACGTTAAAGCTGCGCGCGTAGTTGAGCTTGTCGGCGGTAAGGTCGTCCCAGCTGGGCAGCAGATCGTAGTCGTAGACCTCGTCGAGCGAGCCTGTGCGGTAGACGGTGCCGTTGATATAGGTGATCTGATCGACGGGCAGTCCCGCGTCGAGCGCGTCGGCGATCTCGACGATCGCGTGCTCGCCCATGCCGTAGATGAGGATGTCGGCGCCCGAGTCGAGCAGTACCGAGCGCTTGAGCTTGTCCTGCCAGTAGTCGTAGTGGGCCAGGCGGCGCAGGCTCGCCTCGATGCCGCCGATGATGATGGGGGCGTCCTTGAACGTCTGGCGGATGAGGTTGCCGTAGACCGTGACAGCTCGGTTGGGACGGTGCCCCTCCTCGCCACCGGGAGTGTAGGCGTCGGTGTGGCGGCGGTGCTTGGTCACCGAATAGTGGTTGACCATGGAGTCCATGTTGCCGGCACTGACGAGAAAGCCCAGGCGCGGCTCGCCGAGCACGGTGATGCTGGCGGGGTCGGTCCAATCGGGCTGGCAGATGATGCCCACCTTGTAGCCGTGTGCGTCGAGTACGCGGCTGACGATGGCCATACCAAAGCTGGGATGGTCCACGTAGGCGTCGCCGCAGATGTAGACAAAGTCGCACTGGTCCCAGCCGCGCGCATCCATGTCGGCGCGGCTGACGGGGAGGAACTTATCGCGGCCCGGTCGCCAGGGGCGGGCGGGCGTCGCTTGGGAATGCTTGGTGCGGGCGACCGTGGCCTGCGCCTTACCGCCACGCTTTTGCTGCTGGCCCTGTTTGCCCTGTTGACTGCGCTGGTTGTTCTGAGCGTGCTGAGGCTTTTTTGCCACGATCCCTCCCGGTGTCTGTATGCTGCACGTAATTGTAACCAGTCTTTTTGGGACGGCGCTAAAAAGACTGGTGGAGTACACGAGGCGTCGGGTGTCGGCGCCGCGCCCGCTGTTTGTTTCCAGACTGTGTATCTGCGCGTTGGAGAACCCGTCTCGCGCGCACACCACGTTGTCAATGGGTTACAGTATGAACGGCGGCTATGTTTCCGCCAACGCACGAGAGAGTCGTCAACAAGGAGGATGCACGACGATGCAGCGTGCCAAACAGATATCGGAGTCCATCGAACTGGGCATTATCTTGGCGCTCGCCGGTGGCTTTATGGATGTGTATTCGTACATTGGGCGCGATCATGTTTTCGCCAACGCGCAGACGGGCAACATCCTGCTCGTGGGTGTAAGCATCTCGGAGGGCAACTGGGCACTTGCGGAGCGCTACTTCTTCCCTGTGGTCTCGTTTGCCGTGGGCATTATGCTTGCCGACCTGGTGCACGAGCGGTTTGGCAGCGTGATTCACTGGCGCCAGGTGACGGTGTTTTTTGAAGCCGTCATCTTGCTGGGCGTGAGCTTTATCCCCGGTGGCGGTTACAACCTGCTCGCCAACTGTCTCACTTCGTTTGCCTGCGGTATGCAGGTCGAGAGCTTCCGCAAGATTCACGGTCACGGTATCGCTACGACCATGTGCATCGGCAACTTGCGCAACGCGCTGCAAAACGTGGACGATTACATCATCACCCACAGGCGCGGCTTTTTGGAAAACGGCCTGCTGTACTTTGGCGTGATCTTTATCTTTGTGTTTGGCGCCGTGTTGGGCAACTGGTGTATTGAACGCATGGGCCTGCACGCCATCGTCGTGGCGAGCTTGCTGCTGTTTGTCGCGTTTGCCATCATGTTCATCGACCGCGAGCGCGACTTGCGCTTACGCTGGAAGGTTGCGGCCGAGGCTTGGAAAGAGGGCTGCCGAAAGTAACCGAATGCGGCAAAGGGACTGTCCCTTTGCCGCAGTTTTTTCATCTTCTGTTGAAACGCTTTAACACTTTTGACGTTCTCACGCATTTTTCGTTTCAAAAGCGTTAGGATGGGACTCATAGCGTGGGGCGTAATGGGTGCCCCGCACACGATGGGAGGCTATCAATGGCTAATCGTTTCGTTCTCAACACCATTTCTTATCATGGTTCCGGCGCCATCAAGGAGATCCCCGGCGAGCTCCAGCGTCGCGGTTACAAGAAGATTTTCGTCTGCTCCGATCCCGATCTGGTCAAGTTTGGCGTTACCGCTAAGGTGACCGACGAGCTCGACGCTGCCGGCATCGCTTGGAGCCTCTACTCCGAGATTAAGCCCAACCCCACCATCCAGAACGTCAAGGACGGCGTCGAGGCCTTTAAGGCCGCCGAGGCTGACGCTATCGTGACCATCGGTGGCGGCTCCTCCATGGACACCGCCAAGGCCATCGGCATCATCATCAACAACCCCGAGTTCGCCGATGTCCGCAGCCTCGAGGGCGTTGCTCCCACCAAGAACCATGCCGTGTTCACCATCGCCGTGCCGACGACCGCCGGTACCGCTGCCGAGGTGACCATCAACTACGTCATCACCGACCCCGAGAAGGTCCGCAAGTTCGTGTGCGTCGACACCAACGACGCCCCCGAGGTCGCCGTCGTCGACCCCGACATGATGGCTTCCATGCCCGCCGGCCTGACCGCTTCCACCGGCATGGACGCACTGACCCACGCCATCGAGGGCTACACCACCAAGGGCGCTTGGGAGCTCTCCGACATGTTCCACTTTGAGGCTATCAAGCTGATCAGCGAGAACCTGCGCGACTCTGTCGCCGAGGCCAAGTCCGGTCAGCCCGGCTCCGGCCGCGAGGGCATGGCTCTTGGCCAGTATGTCGCCGGCATGGGCTTCTCCAACGTCGGCCTGGGCATCGACCACGCCATGGCTCACACCCTGTCCGCTCACTACGATACCCCGCACGGTGTCGCCTGCGCCATGGCGTC
>UQZC01000203.1 GCA_900545505.1 uncultured Collinsella sp. | reverse complement strand
GGTATCTGGACGCTCCCCACCTTTCTTGTGGTGGGGTCGCCCTGCCGATGGGTGTGCAGTCCGCCTCCGATGTTCCGATTCGATACGCCTATTGTAAAACATGTTGTTTAAACATGTACAGGCAAGATAAAAAAGTTGGTCGATTTTCGGCGAATGGTTACATGCCATGAAAAAGCCCCGACCTCACAACGTGAGATCGGGGCAAGAGCGGTATGTAGGTTTTTGCTACTCGGCGTCGGCGAAGCCATTGGGGTTGTGGCTCTGCCAGTTCCAGCTATCGCGGCACATGTCCGCGATGTCGTACTGGGCCTTCCAGCCCATCATACGCTCGGCCTTGGAGGCATCGCACCAGTTGGCAGCGATGTCACCGGCGCGGCGCTCGCGGATCACGTAGGGCAGCTCCTTGCCACAAGCCTTGGAGAAGGCGGCGATGACCTCGAGTACCGAGGTGCCGGTGCCGGTGCCCAGGTTAAAGATCTCGACGCCGGTCTTGCCGTTCATCCAGTTAAGGGCGGCAACGTGACCAGAGGCCAGATCGCACACGTGGATGTAGTCGCGCACGCCGGTGCCGTCGGGGGTGGGGTAGTCGTTGCCAAAGACCTGAACGGCCTCGAGCTTGCCCACGGCAACCTGGGCGACATAGGGCACCAGGTTGTTGGGGATGCCCTTGGGGTCCTCGCCGATCAGGCCTGACGGATGAGCGCCGATGGGGTTGAAGTAACGGAGCAGCACGACGTCCCACTCGGGGTCGGCGGTGTGGACGTCCATAAGGATCTGCTCGATCATCCACTTGGTCCAACCATAGGGGTTGGTCGCGGGCTTCTTAGGATCCTCCTCGGTGACGGGTGGGTTGTCCGGGTCGCCGTAGACGGTCGAGGAGCTTGAGAAGATGATGGACTTGCAGCCATGGTTGCGCATGACGTCGATGAGCACCAGGGTGTTCTCGATGTTGTTGTGATAGTACTCGACGGGCTTGCTCACTGACTCGCCGACGGCCTTAAAGCCGGCAAAGTGGATGACGCGGTCGATCTGATGGGTATCGAAGATCTTGTTCATCGCATCGCGGTCGAGCACGTTGGTCTCGTAGAAGGTGAGGTTCTTGGCGGCCTCGTCGCCCACGATGGTCTTGACGCGGTCGACGGCGACGGCGCTGGAGTTGGAGAGATCATCGACGATGACGACCTGGTAGCCACCCTCGAGCAGCTGAACGACGGTGTGCGAGCCGATAAAGCCGGCGCCACCGGTAACGAGGACACAGGTGTCTTTGGGGTCGAGTGCTTTGGACATGTAGTCTCCTATCGAATCAGGAACACTTCTTCAGGGGAGTATAGCGCAGGCAGGGACGCCCAAATCGTGCGCTGTAGGAAAAGCAGAGGATTGTGCCAACGTACTCATAGAAGAGCTTGCGTACGCATAACCTGATCTTTGACATTTGCTTACGAGCCGCTGACCTTGTAGTTTCCTGCCGTTCGTGGAAATCGTTGGGACGCGCCATATGTACGCTAATATGTATGAGTTGAGCGACATATAAATAAGCATGTAACGGAGTACATATGTCACCAAACAGCGATTCCATCCTTTCCCAGGAGCTCTCGCGCCGCACTGCCCTCAAGGCCCTGTTCGGCGCCGCTTCTGCGGCAGTTCTTTTTGGCCTGCCCGCTCGCGCCCATGCGGCGGAGGCTTCCAAAGAAACCACCGATAAACTGAATGCCACCCAGGCCCAGCTCGACGAGGTTCAGGCCCAGCTCGACAGCATCGCAAATGAGTATGCGGCGCTGGCCAACAAGAATGCCCAGACCCTCAACGACATCGAGAATGTCCAGGGCAAGATTGACGACACGCAGGCCCAGATCGATGAAAAGAAGGCCGAGCTCAAGAAGAAGCGCAACGACCTTTCCGATCGCGTGGCCGCCAGCTACAAGTCCGGCGGCACGAACATCCTGTCGCTGCTGCTGGCCTCTGGCTCGTTTGAGGAACTCGTCGCCAACGCGCATTACGTTGAGAAGATCAACAAGAGCGACCGCGACGCCATCGAGGACATTCAGACCATCCAGGAAGAGCTCGATGCGCAAAAGACCGAGCTCGAGTCGCAGAAGGCCGACTTAGAGAAGCTCAAGGACCAGCAGACTGCCCAGATGCAGGACATGCAGGCCAAGCAGCAAGAAGTCCAGACCGTGCTGAACGGTCTTTCCGACGACGTCAAGGAACTCATGGCTCAGCGCGATTCCGAGATCCTCGCTGCTGCCCAGGCTGAGGAGGCCGCTAGGAAGGCTGCCGCTGCCGCGGATCTTCTCAGGGGAGGGCGCTGGGAAGGCCGGCCGCTGCCGCGGCTGCCGCGAACAAGAACAATTCCTACTCGGGTGGCTCGAGCTCGGGTGGTGGATCGTACGCGCCCGGAACTCCGCAGCAGAATGCCGGCTCGGGCAAGCAGCAGGCTGTCGTCAACGCGTGCTACTCCACGCCTTCGCCGGGTCAGAACTGGTGCGCGGCGTGGGTCACCAATGTCTTCCGTAACGCCGGCGTTGGCTACTTTGGAGGCAATGCGTGCGACATGTTTAACGCCTGGTGCTATAGCTCCGACCGCTCGGCGCTGCAGGTGGGCATGATCGTGGCCGATTCCTCGCACAGCGGCACGGGTGCTCCGGGCCTTATCTACGGTCATGTGGGTATCTACGTTGGCGGCGGCATCGTTATGAGCAATGAGGGCGCCATTACGTCTAAGTCGCTTGATTCGTTCATCAGCTTTTACGGTACTGGCTCTGGCGTGCGCTGGGGCTGGCTCGGCGGTATTGCGCTGTCGTAACTGCGGTTTGAAGTAAGTTGGTCCGTGGCTGCCCGGATCCAATGCGTCACACACCGGACTGGTTGTCTGATATAAAGATAGCGAAGGCCCCTTTCGGGGCCTTCTTTGTTAAAGGAATTCGCCTACTCGGTGGACTTCGGGTTCTAGGTCTACGTTGAATTGGTCTTTGACGGTTGCCTGGATGTGGCGGATGAGTTCGTCGACGTCGGCGGCGGTGGCGTGGTCGGCGTTGACGATGAAGCCGCAGTGTTTTTCGCTCACCTGGGCGCCGCCGACGGCATGGCCGCGCAGGCCGGCGTCCATGATGAGTTTGCCGGCAAAATAGCCCTCGGGGCGCTTGAAGGTGGAGCCGGCGCTCGGCATGTCGAGCGGCTGCTTGTCCTCGCGGCGCTGGCGGTAGTCGTCCATGTCGGCCTTGATCATCGCGGCGTTGCCCGG
>UQZC01000202.1 GCA_900545505.1 uncultured Collinsella sp. | reverse complement strand
GCCATGATGGCCGCCATGATGACGGTCACGAACCCCGGCGACAAGGTCGTCATCTTCTCGCCGTTCTACGAGAACTACGGCGCCGACACGATCCTTTCGGGTGCCGAGCCCATCTACGTGCCGCTCAACCCGCCCACATTCGACTTTGACCGCAAGACACTTGAGGCGGCATTCCGCGACAACGACCCCAAGGCCATCGTCCTGTGCAACCCTTCCAACCCCTGCGGCAAGGTCTTTACGCGCGAGGAGCTCACCTTTATCGCCGACCTCTGCAAAAAGTACGACGCCTACTGCATCACCGACGAGGTATACGAGCACATCGTCTACGCACCCCATGAGCACGTCTACATGGCCACGCTGCCTGGCATGTTCGAGCGCACCATCAGCTGCAGCTCGCTGTCTAAGACGTACTCCATCACCGGCTGGCGCCTGGGCTACACCATCGCCCCTGCCGAGATCACCGAGCGCATCAAGAAGGTCCACGACTTCCTCACCGTGGGTGCCGCCGCTCCCCTGCAGGAAGCTGTCGTCACCGCCCTCAACTTCAACGACAGCTATTACGATGAGGTCCTTGACCTCTACACCGCCAAACGCGACCTGTTCTGCCAGGGACTCGACAGCATCGGTCTTGAGCATAACGTGCCGCAGGGCGCCTACTACGTGATGATGAATATCTCTGAATTTGGCTACGACAGCGACCTCGAATTCTGCGAGGACCTTGCGTCTAAGGTGGGCGTGGGCGCCGTGCCCGGCTCGAGCTTCTTCCGCGAGCCCGTCAACCATCTGATTCGTTTCCACTTTGCCAAGCGAGACGAGACGCTTAACGCGGCGCTGGAGAATCTCAAGTCGCTACGTGATAAAATCAAGCCGCGCGGGTAAGAACGGCCCGACAACTAAAGCAACCAAAGAAGCCTCGCACCGCCCGCTGCGTTGCGAGGCTTCTTTTTATAGCGCTTTCTTAAATGGTTTAGAGCACTATACTTTAGCCACGGAGCAACTCGTCCCGGAGAGAGGAATACTATGGCAGAGCAGCAGCTTATCGGAGCGCTCGAGGCCGGCGGCACCAAGATGGTCTGCGCCACGGGCTATGCGGACGGCACGGTCCTGGAGCGTGAGCAGATCGCGACCACGACCCCGCAGGAGACCGTTGAGGCCGTCAACGCATGGTTTGCGAACAAGGGCATCGCCGCGCTGGGCATCGGCGCATTTGGCCCCACCGCAGTCAACCCCGCTTCGCCCCAATACGGCAAGATCCTGGAGACGCCCAAAACGGCATGGCGCTACTTCGACCTGCTGGGCACCATCCAAAACGAGCTCAAGGTCCCCTGCGGCTACGACACCGACGTCAACGTCGCCTGCCTGGGCGAGGTCACGTTTGGTTGCGCCCAGGGCCTCACCGATGTGGTCTACCTGACCATCGGCACCGGCGTGGGCGCCGGCGTTCTCTCGGGCGGTAAGCTCGTGCATGGCATGATGCATCCCGAGGCCGGCCACATCCTGGTCACGCGCGACCCGCGCGACACCATCGGCGAGCACAGCGCCTGCCCCTTCCACGACAACTGCCTCGAGGGCCTCATCGCCGGCCCCGGCGTTAAAAAGCGCTGGGATGGCAAGAGCGCTGGAGACATGGCCGATGACCCGGAGGCCATGGACCTGCTCGCAGGCTACCTGGCACAGGCGCTCATGACCTACACGCTGTGCTACGCGCCGCAAAAGATCATCATCGGCGGCGGTGTGGCCGACCACACCCCCATCGTGCCGCTCGCCCGCAAAAAGTGCGCCGAGATGCTCAACGGCTATATCGTCACGCCCGAGGTCAACGACATCGATACCTACATCGTCAACAACAGCCTCGAGGGCAAGCAGGGCATCATGGGCTGCTTGGCCTTGGGCGCACAGACGCTTCAGTAACAGACACACCCACAGGGCGTGGCGCGCCCGGCAAATCCGACCAATGGAACAACGCCACCACGCCTCATATAAGCCCTCAAATAAAAAAGGCCGCCTAGGACCAAACAATACGTCCTAGGCGGCCTTTTTGGCGCACATCAGCGACCGTAAGAGATATCGGAGCACAACGCCCGTTGCCGCTCCACAGCAGTCGATCATCACATCGGTGATCATGCCGGCGCGTCCCGGCACAAAGAGCTGAATCGTTTCGTCGATCGAGGGAATCAGCAGCAGGAACACCGCCGTGGGCAGCAGCACGTCAAAGGTGCGCCGGCCCTCAAAATCAAAGGCGTGCGTTGCCAGGATGCCGAGCACCATATACTCAGTAAAATGCGCGCACTTGCGAACAACAAAGTTGGTCACCCATTCATATGGAAGTCCCACGCCGTGCAGGAAACCGCGGACAGCTTCCATGACCGTTAGGCTCAGCGAGCCCGACCCCGAGCCGGGAACCAACGAATTGCCCCAGATCAAGAGCGCCATCAGGCAGGTCACGACCGCCCATTTTCGATTGATCTTAACCATGCAGAAGTTATGCCTCCGCGCGGAGCGGCGCGAAGCTGGCGGTACCGCCCTCGATAACGCTCAGATAAGCACGGCCCGTACGCTTGGCGGTAGAGGACTGCAGGCGCTCGATCTCTTCCTCGAGGATCTGATTGACGCGCTCGTGACGACGGTTTTCCATAATGCCGGCGGCAATAGCCTCGGCCCGCTCGATGCTCTCGCGCGAGATACGGGCAGTATCCTCGGGGAACACAGCACTGTGACGGCCGACATAGGCGGGGGCAGCAGGCTGAGGGGCAGCGACGGGAGCGGGGGCTGCAACAGGAGCAGGCTCGTCAATCTCATCCAGAATCGCGGTGGCGGCGGCCCACATGTCCTCGTGGCCCGAGTAATCGGCCATGGGAACATCAACCTCGAGCGAGGCGTCCGGAAGGTCGCCGGTGTCGATGCGATCTTGGGCATCAATCGATGCGGTGATGGCTGCAGGCTCATCGAGGTCATCGAGATCGATGTCCGCGGCACCGGAGATGATAGGCATGCTGGCGAGGTTTGCGTTGTACGGCGCAGCCTCAGCCGCCTGCTGCTGGGCAGGAGCGCCCCACAGCGAGCTTTCGGCGGCACGGCGGGCGGCAACGGCCTCCTCGTCCGCGGCCATGGCTTCATCAATGTACGAATTGTCGGCAGAAGCGTTCGCGTCCGCCGAGGTAGCGTTGTAGGCGTTATTGGCTGCCGCGTTGGCAACGAGTGCCACGAAAGCCGCCGTGCTGCCCGCAGGGGCGGCCTGGGAGCCAGACACGGCGCGTGCCGCGGCGGCGGTGTCGTCGCGATTGAAGGAGCC
>UQZC01000201.1 GCA_900545505.1 uncultured Collinsella sp. | reverse complement strand
GGACGCCGCCCTCTCAAGGCGGAGATCACCAGTTCGAATCTGGTACGGGCTACCAAAATTGAACGCCCGGGCCTCGTAAGAGACCCGGGTTTTGTGTATTGACCGTATATACGGCGCCTGCCGTGTTTCGCTCAGATCGAGGAGTAGCCATGGATCTGCCCATCAGCTTGCAAGACATCACGTATGCCGAGAACTATCTGGCGCAGGGCGACTTGGCTACGGCGACGCCGCTGCTGGAGCGTCTGGTGGAGCTCGCCGAGGAGTATATTGATGCTGAGTGCAAGACGGAGGAGAAGCGTCAATACTTTAGCTTCGATAGCAAGTTTGAGCGCTTGGCCTATCGCCGCGTGGAGAAGGATCCGCGCGAGCTCGTGCAGGTCGAGGTGCCGTTTGACCGCCTGTACTCTGACATGGCGTTTGCCTACATTCGCCAGCAGGATTATGTGAGCGCTCGTAATGCCCTGATGCAGGCTGTGCGTTGGGACCCCATGAACTGCAACTATCGCTTGGATCTGGCCGAGCTGTTCCGCGCACTCGAGGACAAGCAGGAATGGGCATCGCTCTCGTTCTCGGTGCTGGAGCGTGCAAGCGATGGCAAGTGCGCCGCCCGCGCTTACGCCAATCTGGGTCAGTACTTCTTGGAGCCCGAGACCGAGAACGTTTCGGCTGCCGTGGGCTGCGCGCGTCTGGCGCTGCGCCTGGCGCCCAACGATGCGCATACGACGCGCCTGCTCAACAAGATCCATACCACCTATCCGGATGCCGCCGATGAGAGCGACGACCACGTGATGGGTGAACTGGCCCTGCAAGGCGTGCCGACCTCGCCTTCGGCCGAGATTGCCATCTGCCTGATTATGTGCGCGACCGATGCTGCAAGCGACGGCGACAAGCAGGAGGCGACGCGCCTGACGGTACGTGCTCGCGACTTGGTGGGCGAGGAGGCCTGCGCGGCGATTATCAAACTGGTGCGCGAGAGCGATGCCGAGCTCAATGCCGAGCGCAAGGCAAAGCGCGAGACTGCGGGCTCAAACGCCGATGGAGCCAAGGAGGCCGGCGATGCCCAGTAAGCGCGAGCGCAAACTCATTTCCAAGAATCGCTCGGCACATCACGAGTACTTTATCGATGAGACGTTTGAGTGCGGTATTGAGCTGAGCGGCACCGAGGTCAAGTCGATTCGCGAGCGCGCCTGTCAGATCACTGACACTTTTGCGCTGATTCGTGGCGGCGAGTGCTGGCTCGTCGGACTGCATATCCACCCTTATAGCCATGGTGGCGTGTGGAATCGCGATCCCGACCGTCGGCGTCGTCTGCTGCTGCACCGCAAGGAGATCGACTTTCTTGACGGCAAACTTCGCAACCGTGGTTATGCGCTGGTTCCGTTGGAGCTCTACTTTAATACGGACGGCCGCGTAAAGCTGCTGCTGGGTCTGGGTCGCGGCAAGAAGCTCTACGACAAGCGCGAGGACATGGCCAAGCGTGATGTCCAACGCGAGATCGACCGCGCCCTTAAGGAACGCAACCGCTAGGCACTCTGTATAAGTTGCGGTGGAATACGGACTGTTTTGCCTGTTTGAGGGGCTATTCAGTCCCTATTTCACCGCAACTGCGGGCGTCTCATCTTTCTTACTGTTCTGACACATATGTCTCAAAGGCGGCGTCCGTTATGGGTGCCGCCTTTTTTGTGGGTACATACATTCATGAGGTTCCAACCCGAGCTAGGGGAGTGATCGTTATGGACAAAACTGCGTTCTTTACCATGCCGAGCGGTCTGTACGTGGTGAGCGCTGCGGCAGACGGGTTGCGCGCCGGCTGCGTCATCAACACTGCGGTGCAGGTGACGTCCATGCCGCCGCGTATTTCGGTTGCCGTGAACAAGGACAATGTCACCTCGGGCGTCATCGCATCGGCCAAAGCGTTCGCGCTGACCGTGATCGATCAGACCGCCGACATGCTCTACATCGGTAACTTTGGGTTCCGCACCAGCAGCGATTATGACAAGTTTGCCAAATACGAGACCCGCGAGACGGCTCTGGGCATGCCCTATGTGCCTGAGCACGCGGCGGCCCTGTTTAGCTGCCGTTTGATCGACACTGTGGATGTGGGCACGCATCTGCTGTTTATTGGCGAGGTCGAGGATGCCGAGCGCCTGAGCGACGAGACGCCGCTGACGTACGACTACTATCACAAGGTGCTAAAGGGCAAGACGCCGCCCAAAGCCTCGTCGTATCAAGGCTAGAAATGTTCTAAAAATACTTGCATTATATTATTGAGAACCTATACTGATAAACGAAGTACATCACCAGTCGCGTTCGAGAGGAGAACATCATGGCTGAGGAGAAGAAGACGTATAAGTTTGTGTGCGTCGTTTGCGGTTACGAGGTTGAGGTCGATACGCCCGAGCTGCCCGAGGACTACGTGTGCCCGGTGTGCGGCGTCGGTCCCGATCAGTTTGAGCTCGTCGAGGAGTAGCTCGTAGACACACGGCGAAAGCCGAACATAGCTCTGTCCAAGGGTCCCGGTCGAATTCTCGGCCGGGACCCTTTTGATTTATCTGACGGTTTAAAGCGGTCTCACGTGTTACAGATTGAGACGTTATATCTGGACAGCCACGCCATCCCAATTACATTCCCGTTAGCAGCACGATGTCGAGAATCGTCACGATGGCACCGATCCCTACGAGCAGCGCGTTGAGCGGGCGCGAGTTGACGTATTTGCCCATGACACGGCGTGAGCTGGTGAGCCGTATGAGCACAAAGACCGTAATCGGCAACTGAAGCGACAGCAGCGCCTGACTCCAGATGAGACCCTCAAAAGGATTTGGGACGACCAAGCACGCCGCCACTGCGCCGACGAAACAAGCCGCCACCCCGATCGAGGAATGTCGGTCGTGGATGTCGTATTCCTCGTCGAACATGCCCGCGGTGATGGTTCCCGCCGCCATGCCCGCTGTCACGCTGCTCGATAGTCCCGCGAACAGCAGCGCTACCGCAAAGATGGTCGAGCTCGCCGGGCCCAAGATGGGGGAGAGCGTGGCCGCTGCGACGGCGAGGTCGTCTACGACAATGCTGTGCGCAAAGAAGGTCGTTGCGGCCAGGATGACCATGGCCGAGTTGATTGCCCAGCCCACGCCCATCGAAAAGAGCGTGTCGAAGAGCTCGTAGCGCAGACGTTCCTCGATAACTTGCTCGCCTTGGCCTTCGAAGTGCATGGATTGGATGACCTCGGAGTGCAGGAAGAGGTTGTGAGGCATAACGACCGCGCCTAGGACACTTACGATAATCGCGGCCGAGCCGG
>UQZC01000200.1 GCA_900545505.1 uncultured Collinsella sp. | reverse complement strand
AGGAGCACGCCACCCGCCGCGATTACCTTTGGAACGCTCTCGGCACCGCCGTGTGGGGCTTGGCGTTTCCGCTGCTCACCATCGTGTCCACACAGCTCGTGGGCGCCGAAGAAGCCGGCAAGTTCTCCATCGCCTTTGTCACCGGCACGCTCATCATGATCGCATGCAACTACGGCGTGCGCAATTTCCAGGTCTCGGACATCGACGAAAAGACGTCCTTCGCCTCCTACCAGCTCAATCGTTGGATCTGCGGAGCGCTCGCCCTAGGCTGCGGCCTCATGTATAGCAGCGCCCGCGGCTATGACGCGCAGATGGCGACGATCGGCCTGGGCGTCTACCTGTATAAGGTCATCGACGGCGTCGCCGACGTGTACGAAGGCCGCCTGCAGCAGGCCGACAAGCTCTACTTGGCTGGAATGAGTCAAACGCTACGCTCCGTCGGCGTCATCGCGGTCTTCAGCGTGGCGCTGTTCTTCACGCGTAGCATGCCCATCGCGGCCATTGCCATGGGCATCGCCGCGATCGCCTCGCTCGTGCTGGTCACCGCGCCGCTCGCCCTGCTCGAGACCGAAAAATCGCGCCGCGTAAGCCTGCGCGAGGTCGGCCACCTGTTTGTCCAGTGCGCCCCACTCTTTGGCGCGCTATTCCTGTTCAATCTTATCGAGAGCATGCCCAAGTTTGTGATGGAAGGAACACTGGCCTACAAATACCAGTTGTACTTTAATGCCCTGTTTTTTCCAGCTCAGGCTATTCTGTTGAGCATTGGATTTGTCTATAAACCGCAGCTCCTGCGCTTGTCGAGCATTTGGGCTAATCCTCGCAAGCGTCGTCGCTTTGACCTGATTATTGTTGCCGTTATGGCGCTGATCGTGGTCATCACCGGCGTGTGCGCCGCATTTATGGCAGGTCCCGGTATTCCCCTCATGAGCTTTATATACGGTCTCAGCTTTGAACGCTACCGTACGCTGGCGCTGCTGATGGTCGTCGCCGGCGGCGTCACCGCGGCCATCGACTTTATCTACGCCATCATCACGGTGCTGCGCCACGCTGGAGACGTCACCAAGATCTACCTGATCTGCTTTGCCGTGAGCGTGGTGCTCCCGGTGATTCTGATCAATCTGCTCGACCTGATGGGCGCCGTCGTGAGCTACCTGGCCATTATGGCCCTACTCCTGGTGCTACTGATTATCGAGTACGCCCACATCCGCCAACGCATCGAACGCGACCGCAACCCATACGGCGCCTAATTAGCTGCCCGGTCACCGGAATTTGCGATGGAATCACCCCGTCTGGGGTCTCGTTGCGGACAATATTCATCACGCAAAACTAAGTGAGTAGACTTTTACCGAATCCCCGACCACACCAACAGAGCACAAGTCTGTGACCTGCGGTTTTATTGAGGCAAATATGTTGGGTGCTCGGCATTTCCAAAAAAGTCTACTCACTTAGCCAGCGGGCAGCCAAATGATTATTTAATCCCCGTCCCAGAGAAATCAATTAGCGGGCAGAAGGGCAAAAGTAGTAAAAAAAGCCCCGTCCCAAATTAGCTACCCCTTGCACCGATTATTCGCCCGGGTTGATGTTCGCGTAGAACTCCGCCCCGTCGTCCAGGCGCAGGATGCCCACTCGACCGAACTCGGAGCCGGTGGCGGCAGCGCAGTCGATGTCGATGCGATCGGGCACGCCGGCAGTGTCCTCGCCGCCCAGGCGCACGATCTGCCCGCGGCCCGACTCCTCGTCGAGCCCCGCAAGACCACCGACCTCGCAATAACGCCCGAGCGACACCGTTGGCGTGTGACCGCTCACAACGACCGGGCCCTTACCCTCGGCAGAAAGCAGCCCGGTCGGCACATCCCAATAGCCGTGACGAATCCACAGCAGGTCATCGGACGACTGTACCGCGAGCATCTGCTGCAGCAGCTCGCGATCGGCACCCACCGCTCCAACGCCATCGGCACAATCGACGCCATGTTCAAGCAAAAACGCGCGCGCCGCCTTCATCTCGATTCCAGCATGTACCAGCAGATACGGGCGCTCCTCGGTCTCGACCACCGCGTAGAGCGGCAGCGCGGCCATCCATCGCACGAGCTCCTCGTATGCCTCAAATTCCATGTCGTTGAGCTGCTCGCGCGTCGTCCAGCCACCGTTGATATCCCAGGTCTCGGCATCGAGCGGATCCTGACCAATGATGGCATCGAGCATGATCTGCTCGTGATTACCCTTGAGCACGTGGGCGTTGGGCAGCGAGCGCACGAGCTTAATAACGCCGACCGGATCGGGCCCGCGATCGATCATGTCGCCCAGCACGTACAGCGTGTCGTCGGACGTCAACGAGATCTTAGACAGGGCCTCGTCAAGCGCACGCACGTGCCCGTGAGCATCAGATGTCACATAGATCGCCATGGTACGCCTCTCCTTGCATTGCGGCCGAAGCCCGGTGCCGCAACTAAAACTTCAAGTTGAACTTAAACGTTACCCATTGTACTCCGTTGCAATAAAGCTGGAAAGGGTTTCCGAGCAGAGGCAAAGACGGCAGCCGTCTATGACGATATCGCGCACGCCCGCAATCCAACCCCCATAAACCCACCATCTTTGGGTACAAATAACCGCAGACAACTGACCGTGCCACGCCAACCACCCAGGAGCGGACACTCCCCATGAACCAGATTCTTCTCTTTATCGGCCTCGTCATTATTCTGTGCCTGACCATCAAACCCGTCGGCAAAAAGCTCCCCTTCCCCACCCTGCTCATCTTTATCGCGCTGGGTATGCTGTTGGGCGTCAACGGCCCGGCGCATATCGACTTTAGCGACTACGCACTCACCGAAACCGTCTGCAGCACGGCGCTGCTGTTCATCATGTTCTACGGCGGCTTTAACACCAATATCGACCGCGCCAAGCCCGTCGCTGCGCCGGCGGTGCTGCTGAGCACGCTCGGCGTCGTCATCACTGCCGGCATCACCGGCGTGTTCGCCCACTTCGCGCTGGGGATCGACTGGATCGGCAGCCTGCTGCTGGGATCGGTCGTGGCATCCACCGACGCGGCGAGCGTCTTTAGCGTACTGCGTGAGCACAGCCTGTCGCTGAGAGGTGGCACCGACTCGCTGCTCGAGGTCGAATCGGGCTCCAACGACCCCGTCGCCTACATGCTCACCGCTGTGCTCGCTACACTCGCGGCCGGCGGCGACATCAACATTCCCGCACTGCTGGCCAAGCAGATTATCCTGGGCGTGGGCCTGGGCCTTGCCATCGGCTGGGGGGGGGGCCCGCCCGTTGGACACGCGCCCACGACGAATAT
>UQZC01000199.1 GCA_900545505.1 uncultured Collinsella sp. | reverse complement strand
GAAGCATCCCGGCAGTGAGGGAAACTCCACGTCGTAGCCGCCGTCCTCGTCGGGTGTGAGCACCGCCTGGTAAACGTATGTCTTCATATCTTTCGACCCCCAAGGGGGCGGGGCTAGAGCCACCCCGCCGTCTTAGCTATCTTTCGGTACGTCCCTATCGGTATCTCCTTCTTGGAGGTGGGCACGCTGATCTGGACCCCGTCCTTTCGCGCGACCACATGGCTGCCCTTGCCGGTGTAGAGCGTCCAACCCTCCTTCTTGAACCGCTTGAGCACCTGCGCGGGCTCCTGCTCCTTGGGCATCTCTCCTCCTTTCGACAATTAAATTATAAACAATTGATAGTTATCAATCAAGTAAAATAGCAAGTATTTATAGTTTTAATGCTGCCCAAGCGGATCCGCCAAGATCGCCGCACGGGGCTTCTTTGTTTAGCAGCAGTCGTTGCGCTTTCTGCAACAACTTAATCAGCCAGCTTCCCATTTTCGTGGGGTTACGAAAATGGGGGAGTAACTGGCGTTTTGGTGTGCCCGTTGGAGGTTTTTCCGGAAAAACCTGAAAAACCTAGGCACCGAAGAGCTTCGCGAGCACACCGAGGGCCACCAACGCCTTGGGTACGAGATCCACGCTCTTCGTTGCAAGGTCGATGACCCTTGCAGCGTGTTCGGCGAATCCAGTCTTGTTCTTCGCCTCGGCTGCCATGCGCGCCCGTGACAGCGCCAGCTCGAGTGCCGCTTTCGTCTCGTTGTCGAGAACGGGGTCGTTGCCGATTTCAGCCACCGCCTGGCTTACCTCTACCGAAACGTCCGCCGTCGCCGTGGCCTGTGAGACGCTGCTGGAGCTAACCGTCGTACCGTTTCCGCTGTTTGTGAGCACCGCCATGTTTGCCACGAGCCATCCCTTTGCGCGCTTTACGCCATTCAGCGTCTTGTCTCTGGGAATTGCTGACGATTCGGTGCGCATGAGCGAGAAGGAAAACCCTTCCATCTGCAGCATGAGGTCGTCGATGTGTTCCTGGGTGCTCTCACCGTAATTTCCCGCAGCGATGCAGTCACACTCGTAGATGAGATCCTCCACGTGCGTCTCCGCTAATGATTGAGACATTGTTATTACTCCTTCCCATAAATGAATTGAATAACGCGGCCTACGCGGACCTTACTTGATCCGCTTTCAGCCCTTCTCGTCTAGTCAAATACCAGATAGAGCTTTGTCTGGTCGGTGCCGTCTTGGTAGTAGTCCCACATATAGATGGCGCGGCACGGTCTTTCCCTGTTTGCGGAGATTTGCTTGTAAACCTCGGTGCTCATGGCGCTAATCTCGACGAGCGGATTGCCGTCGGCGAGCACTCTGATATGGGGCTTTGCCGACGAGCCCTTTGGCGTCGGGACTATCTCGAATGACGGAGTGAAGCGGAGGTCCTTTCTGGGCAGTTCGCCGCCGATCCAGTTGCGATCGGTAACGGTAATCCATACCTCAAGCGAATCCTTTGCAAGCTCGATGCCTGTCCGCCTGCGCCTCACCTGGGCGACCTTGGCCCTATATTGCGCCTCGCGTTTAGCCTCGAGTCTAATAAGCTCGTCTTCCTCGGAGAACGGAACGGGAGTCGTCAGCGTCTTCTGGCGTTCCCACCACTGCTCCAAGAGCCGGGGCTCCGCAGTCAGGCTGACTAGCTCGGGGACGCCGGGGGAGTACATGCCGGTTTTCTTGACCTTGAGACGGAACGTGAAGCCGGCCGCCACCATGAAGTTAACCTTCGTGGTGGTTTGGCGGCCGCCACCATCTCCTTGAGGAACCCGAGTCCCGAGTAGGTAAATCCGAATGCGGTGCCGTTGTAGGAAAGTGGCGTATCTCCAAACTCGGCGCTGTCCGCCGTCGTGCCGGTCGACTTGCTGTGGATGACCATGTCGCGACCGAGCGGCTCGACGTAGAACTCGGCTCCCTTCCGGATACCCTTGAAGGGCACGCCGACGTAGGCAAACACCGTCTTCTCGCAATCGCCGTCGATGTCTATGACGCGCGCGGCGGGGTGCCTACCATCATGTGCGGACATGGCGGCAGAGCGAGGTGCGCCATTGCCCGTCAAAATCGCTTTGGCCAATGAGCTGAACAGCCCCATGAATACTTCCCTACCTTGCTACGCGGACCTTACTTGATCCGCTTCCAGCCCTTCGATTTCAGGCGCTGCAGCCCGATTTTGGGACAGCTCGGCCTGGTCGCGTGCCGTCTCCAGGATCTTCGAGCGCCTCTTCTCGGTGCTCTGTCGGTAGCAGGTGATCAGCTCGCCCTCCTCTGGCGTCTGGTTTTGCTGGGTCTCCATTGGTGACCAGTCTCTGCCACCTAAAGTGTCTAGCGAGCATTCGAGAGCGTCAGCAATTCTCCAAGCCGCATCAAATGCCATGCTGCGGCGGCCTTGCTCGTATTCCGTGTAGCGGCTTGTCTCAAATCCGGCAAATTCCGCAAATGCTGCGGCGCTTTTGAAGCCGGCGGACTTCCTGAGCAACTGTATGTTCTTACCGATCCGTTTCCTAAGAGTGTCTTCTGTCATTGGGCCTCCTCCCATCATTACCTAAGAAATTAAGGCAAAGCGCCAAAGTTTTCAATCAAATACTGAAATCTTTGTTGACAATTAGGCGGAGAGCCGTAACATTGAATACAGAAATTAGGCAGAGAGCCAAAAACATCTTCTATATAGAAGATGTTACGGCTGAGGTTGACAGCGCTCAACCTCAGCCCTCTCGTTCTCGCAGATGAAGGAGTTGTCAATGGTGTTTAGCAAGGAAGAGATGTCCGCATGTCTTCGTGAACTTCGTGCACGTAAACGCGTCACTCAACAGGAGGTCGCTGACGCTGTCGGAGTGGATGCCACGAGCATCTACAACTACGAGAACGGTCGCACGGCGCCGACTTTTGAAATCGCTTGGCGCCTTGCTGATTTTTATAACGTCTCGCTTGACCGCTTGGGCGGTCGGAACACGGACGAGGCCGCGTAGGGATGGGGGAAGAGGAATGACTGGCAAGAGCTACGAGCTGCCCGAGGTCATCACGATCCTGGGCGGCATTGTGACATGGGTCGACGAGGACGCCGTGTGGCACACGGAGATATTCGAGCGCCGCGCGGACGCGCGCGATGCGTTCGCGGCGCTCGTCCGCGCCGGCGACCCCGCCTACATGGCGCGCCTGGTGCCGCTCACCAACCAGCAGGCGCTCGACTTCTCGGTGGCGCTGGACGATGTGCAACCGGTGCCGGGCCTCTGGCCGCTCGACGGCGGGTGCTACGAGTGAAGCGGGCGCTGCTGGCCTCGGCCGTCGTGATGGACGCCGCGGGGTGGGCGTGCACCGCGCAGGGGGC
>UQZC01000198.1 GCA_900545505.1 uncultured Collinsella sp. | reverse complement strand
GGTCGAGGACGGTCGCATTCGCGTGCTCTATACCGGCAACGTTAAGCTCCCCGATGCGGACGGCGTTTATGACTATGTCAACACCGGCCGTCGCGCCGATACCGTGTATGTCGAGAGCGCCGATGGACAGACGTTTAGCCAAAAGCGCGTGGTGCTGGCTTCCGAGGATTATCCCGAGGATTTGACCTGCCACGTGCGCGACCCCAAGGTGTGGCGTGACGCGGACGGGCGTTATCACATGGTGTTGGGCGCGCGTCGTCGCGTGGATGGGCCGCATATCGAGAGCCGTTTTTGCGCTATGCATGGCGAGGGTGCCGGGCGCGATGTGGGCGAGATTCTAGTGTATGGCTCGGCTGACATGCTTTCCTGGCAGCTCGAGACCCGCGTGTGTACGCCCGATCGCTTTGGGTTTATGTGGGAATGCCCGGGATACCTTGAGCTTGAGGCGGATGGCGGTGTACCGGCGAAGTGGCTGTCCTTCTCTCCCCAGGGGCTCGAGGGCGGTCGTTGGGACCGCGGCAACGTATACGCTGCTGGCTACATGCCTGTAACGGGTGACATTACCGGTGGTGACGGTGCCTATGAGCTGGGCGAGTTCCGCTTGTGGGACGCCGGTTTTGACTTCTATGCTCCGCAGGAGTTCACGGCTGAGGACGGTCGTCACATTCTGATCGGCTGGATGGGCATGCCCGATGAGCCGACCTACGGCAACGCACCCACCGTGGCGTGCGGCTGGCAGCACTGCATGACGGTGCCGCGTGAGCTTACAGCCGGTGACGGCGGCGTGGTGCTGCAGCAGCCGGCGCGCGAGATCGAGCGCCATTATGCCTCGGTGCGTGTGGGGGAGGGCTCGTTGGAGGTTGCCGGCGATACCTGCTTTGACGTTGTTGTTGACGGTGTCGACGGCGCGTTTACCGCGACCATTGATGGCGAGCTGAAGCTGGCGTTTGTGCCAGCCGAGGGTGAACTGCCCTCGCGCTTTGAGATGCGATTTACCGATGAGAGTCGCGCTTCTGTCGGCTGCGGTCGTACTGTGCGCTGGGAGCCCGTCGACGAGGTTCGTAACGTGCGCATTGTTGGCGATACTTCTTCGGTCGAGGTGTTTGTCAACGACGGTGCGCTTGTGTTCTCCACGCGCATCTACCCTGCGACCTATGGCGTGTCCGTTGACGCTCCGGGTGCGAGCGTGACCTATCACACGCTCAACATCTAGGCGATTCGTCGCATATCGGCGCTATACTGCAGTCGTTGCCCACGATGCGGGGGACACCCGCATCGTGGGTTTTTGTTTTCGAAGGGACGGTGCCGCGTGGACGTGCAACAGCTAGAAGATGCCTGGGCTTTGAGAGCCAGCGCGCGTGAGGCGCGTTTTGTCGCTGCCCGGCATGTGCCGGCAGCGCTGTCGCTGCTGGGAATCGTGCGTCCCGGTGACCGCCTGGTGGCCTTTGCGGATGACTTTACCGAAGCGTTTGCGAGCGGCTTTGATGCCTGCGATGTGGCTATAGTGGATGAGCAAAGTCGAGCGTCGAGAACGAGGGCTTTGCCGGCTCGTTTGATGCCGAGGGGCCGCACCTGTGGTGGTTTGTCAACTCCATCGGCGGGTTTGGTCTGCGTGTGCCCGGTCTTCGTGCTCTGGGACGCGCGGCTCGCGAGGCACGTGCGCTGCTCGTCGTTGACAACACGGTGGCTTCCATCTTTGGCTGCGATCCTTTGCGTTTGGGTGCCGTACTGTCGCTCGAGGCGCTCGACCGTGTGTGCGCCGGTGAGGCTCCACGCAAGCTCGTAGCCGCCTCCGTGGCGCGCTCGCAGCTCAAGCGCCATCGTGTGGATGCCGCTGCCGAGTGCGCGCATGCGCTGCTCGAGGGGTGCGGATTGGCCGAGCTTGACTTGTCCTCCGATGAGGCCGAGGTTCTAGAGCGCGGGCTCGACACGCTCGACACCCGCATGCAGGCACATTTCGACCGTGCCCGTGCGCTGGCCGAGTATCTGGCGGCTAACGAGATGGTGCGCAACGTGCGCTATCCCGGGCTGACCTCGCATCCCGACCATGCCATCGCGACCGGCATCCTGGAGCACGGTTTTGGCCCGGCAGTAGAGTTTGACCTGATGGACTGCACCGCGGGCGAATTCTTCAGCATACTGCCGGACGAATTCCGCACATCACCCGCCGGCGGCCCAACAACGCGCCTTTCGGCCCCACGCGGCAAACAGGGGAACACCATCCGCCTCTTCGCCGGCACCGACAACCCTCTGGTTGTAGCGTCCACCCTAGATAATGCCCTTCGCAACTAGCTAAATCATCCTCAACTTCATAAGTTGCGGTGAAATAGGGATTGATTTACGGCTTTAACCGCATAAACAGTCCCTATTTCACCGCAACTTATGAGAAGGGGTTGTGTGGCTATAAGGCCCCGTCCCAAATGGGCTACTCTTTGATGCTGGCGATGAGGGCGTCGGCTTTGGTGGCGATGACGTTGTTGATGTCGGCCTGCAGCTCCTCGTAGACCGCTATGGCTCGCTCGCCGGCGGGGGTGAGGGTGGATCCGCGGGCGCCGTCGCGCTCGATGAGCTTGCAGCCCAGCTGACCTTCGGCCTCGTTCACGATGCGCCAGGCCTTGGAATACGCCATGCCCATGCTCTTGGCGGCACGGTTGAGCGAGTGCTCGCGGGCAATACCCTGCAGCAGCAAGACGCAGCCGTGGCCGAACACGCCCGGCAAATCCTTGTCGCACGCTTGAATGACCAACTTTGCCGTCGTCTTGTACTTCATACGCTCCACGTCTCCCCGCTAAAGTGTTTGCTGGGCAAACGCAAAGCATGCGTCAAACCCTCGTGTGCTCTTCTTAAATCATGCATTGTAGCAGTCAAAGTGCGTTAAGATACTTCCCCAGTATTGGGCGCCCAAGGTTGGGCTGGGTCCTACGAGGCCTGCAGCCGACCGGTCGCATGGAAAAAGGAGAAACATGGCTACGTTCTTTCCCGGTGAGTCCCACACGTTTTCGGAGTATCTGCTGGTCCCTGGTTACTCGTCCTCGCAGTGCATTCCCAACAACGTCTCTCTTAAGACGCCGCTAACCCGCTTTAAGCGCGGTGAGAAGCCGGCAATCACCCTGAACATCCCCATGGTTTCCGCCATCATGCAGTCCGTCTCGGGCGTCGATATGGGTGTCGCGCTCGCTACCGAGGGTGGCCTGTCCTTCATTTACGGTTCCCAGAGCGCCGAGTCCGAGGCCGCTATGGTCAAGGCCGTCAAGGATCACAAGGCCGGTTTCGTTCAGTCCGATTCCACGCTGACCCCCGACATGACCATGGAGCAGGTCATCGAGCTCAAGGAGAAGACCGGTCACTCCACCATGCCGGTTACCGACGACGGCACTCCCAAGGGTAAGCT
>UQZC01000197.1 GCA_900545505.1 uncultured Collinsella sp. | reverse complement strand
TCGGGCACTGGGCTTGGATACCCGTGCAGCGCTCTATTTTTCGACCAAGGGCGGCAAGCCCGCGCTGCGCGGTGCGGCGAGCGCCGAGTTGCTCGAGGAAGAGCGCGGTGACGGTCGCATCCCGGGCCTCAAGAAGGGCTTCCCGGGCGAGGGCGGCAGCATGGACTTCGATGCCCTGCTCGATCGCGTGGAGGCCGACATCGCCGAGCGCCTGCGCGAGCTCGAGGCGGGCAACGTTGCCGCCGTCGACCCGGCGTCGGCTCAGGCCGCGCATGCGCGCTGCTCGTATAACCACGAAGGAACGTTTGTAAGGAGGGACGTGTAGACCATGGATCTTTCGACTTTGATGCCGCAACAGCTGCAGATTGTCAAAACGCTCGACCGCCCGCTGTTTGTCTCGGCGGGCGCCGGTTCGGGTAAGACCTTTACCCTCACGCGCCGCATCGTCTATGCGCTCTCGCCCGAATCCGGTCCGTTCGTTGAGCATCTGGACCAGGTGCTCGCCATTACCTTTACCAAAGATGCCGCGGCCGAGATTCGCGACCGCGTGCGCCGTGCGCTTATCGACGAGGGCATGGACGAGGAAGCACTGACCGTCGACGACGCGTGGATTTCGACCATTCACGGCATGTGCTCGCGCATCCTGCGCGCACACGCGTTGGAGCTGGGCATCGATCCCGAGTTCACGGTGCTCACCGATACCGACGAGCTTATGGACCAGGCTGTTGAGCATGTGCTGGCCCGCGCGACGGCACCCGATGCCGCCCCCGAGCTCGCCGCCTCGCTCAAGGCCCTTTACGCCGGGTACCCCATGGCGGGCGAGGGCGGGCCGTTTGGTACCGGCACGACCATTAAGGGCCTGGTGCGCGAGCTGCTGGAGCTGTCGAGCCAGTTGCCGGGCGGCATGGACGACGTGCGCGTGGCGCGCGGCCAGGCCGATACCTCGGCACTCGCCGATGCCTATCGTGCGGCGCTGGGCGCAAGCAAGGCCGCGACCGAGAAAGCGCAGGTGGCGCTCGATGCCATCGATGCGTTTGAGGCGAGCGGCAAGACCATGGCCGATGCGGCGCGACTTATGATGTCGTGCACCATGCCGCGCGCGAGCAAGGCGTTTCCTAAGGAGCAGGTGGAGCTACTCAAGGCCGAGGCGGCTGATGCGTTTATCAATATCGTGCTTGCCTGCGGCGGTTCGGCGCTCGATGCGCTGGTGGGGCTCGCCCGTGCCGTAGAGGCGGAGTACCGTGCGCTGAAGGCTGCCCAGTCCGCCCTCGATAATAACGACCTGCTGCGTATGGCCTACGAGGCCCTGCGCGATTACCCGGCCATCCGTGCTGTGTACGAGGGCCGCTTTAAGATGGTCATGATCGATGAGTTTCAGGATACCGACCAGATGCAGGTCGATCTGATACGCTACCTGACGGGTGCGGGGGAGCGCGCGCTGTGCACCGTGGGCGATGCGCAGCAGTCCATCTATCGCTTCCGTGGCGCCGAGGTCGAGGTGTTCCGTCGTCAGGAGCGCAAGGTGGGCTCGTCTGCCGCGCCCGAGGCGACTGCCGTGGCCGACGCCCCTGCCGGCGAACTCGTCAAACTCGTGCGCAACTTCCGCAGCCATGACGAGGTACTGCGTTACGTGGCACGCGTCTTCGACGGCGATGACGGCGGCCTGATGCAGGGCTTTTTGGATCTTGAGGCGAGCGACGGCCGCAAGGACACGCTGGTGGCAGACGCCTCGCGTCGCCAGGCCCTCTTTGTTGCCGGCGGCAGTACGCAGGAACGCACACAGGCCAAGGCCCGTGCGATCGCCGAGCGATTCCGCGCGCTTGCCGATGCCGGCCAGCCCCAGGGCGGCATGGTGCTGCTGCTGGGCCGCATGACCAACGCCGACGTCTACGCCCAGGCCTTCCGCGACCAGGGGCTCGACTGCGTCATCGCGGGTGGTTCGGTCTTTGCCCAGGCAGCCGAGGTGTTCACCAGCGGTGCGCGCCCTGGTATGTGCGCTCGCCAATCCGGCCGATACGGCGCGGGGCCTTATGCCGCTGCTCGCCTCGCCGATGTTTGCGCTCGGCGCTCAGGAGTTCCTGGCGCTGGCGACCAAGCTCGATAGCGAGACAGGGGAGACCTCGCGCCGGAATATCGACATGGGCATCATGAGCGATTCCGACGTGCCGGGTTTGCAAGACTTGTCGCTGGTGAAGCGCGCCCGCGAGGTGCTGCGGTATGCGCTTCGTCGCGCGGGCCGCGATTCGTTCGCCGCCATCGCGCGCGACGTGGTCAACGCCTCCGGCTGGTTTGTGCGCCTGGCGCAGCGCGGCCCCGAGGGCAAGGCCATTGCCGCCAACGTGCTCAAGGCGCTCGACGCCGTGGCTGAGGCTGAGGCCGAGTTCGGCAACTCGCCGCGTTCCATCGCGCTGGCCTTCGACCGCTTCTTGGCGGGCAAGGAGGCCCCGGGTGCCCTCAACGAGGAGGGTGACGGCGCAGTGCGCATCATGACGGGGCATGCGTCCAAGGGTCTGGAGTATCCGGTCGTGGCGGTTGCCGAGTGTTTTGGCGTGCGCAAGCCGTCCGGTGCGGCGCAGATGGGTCGCGTCGAGGGCGGAGCGCAGGTCGTGGCGCTGCCGGCACGCTTCGACGGCGTTAAACTCGCGGACGGTACGTTCGTGAAGGGCGATGACGTCAAAAAGCAGTTTGAACACGCGTTTAAGGGCAAGGGCACGTCGCTGTGGTTGCCGCCAGAGCTTATGGAGGACGTATGCGCGACGGGCTCTCCCGCCGAGGCATTTGCCCGTCTGCGCAACGACGACCTGCAGCTCTCGCTCGAGGAGCGGGCCCGCCTGCTCTATGTCGCCATGACGCGAGCACGCGAGCTGGTCATTCTGGCGATGGATGCCGGTGTGAGCCGTGGCAAGGTGACGGCGCCGACCTTCGATGTCGAGACGGATCTGACCTACGACGTGCTGCGCCGTATTTTGCCGACCGACGCTCTGGACACGCCGCAGCTCGATAACGACCGCCTGGTGTTCGACAACTCCCAGCCGGGCGACTACGAGCTCATTTCGCTCACGGACTTTACCTTTGGCGAGCAGGCGTTTGAGGCAAACGCTTCGCTGGATGCCGAGGGCAGGCTTGTCCGCGGCGATGCGGAGCCGGAGGGTGCCGGTGCAGATGCCCGCGCCGCCGTTCCCGGTCCTGCCGGCCCCGAGCCCGATGCGTTTGAGCTCGTGTATCCCCAGGCGGTGGGTGTGCGCATGGGCACCTGCCCGTATCCGGAGCGCGATTCGTACAGCTACTCGTCAATTGCCGCGGCGCTGCATGCCGAGTCCGAGGACCGTGCCGCCGAGGCGCACGTGCCCATGGACGAGGCTGGCGATGATGCAGAGTCGGATGGCTCGGAGATGGCCGATGC
>UQZC01000196.1 GCA_900545505.1 uncultured Collinsella sp. | reverse complement strand
CCTCCTCGGCAGCCTGGGCCGCGGCGAACTGGCGGCGCTCCTCCTCGCGTGCCTTCTCGGCTGCGATGCGCTCGCGCTCGGCCTCGGCGGCACGCGCGGCCTCCTCGGCGGCAGCGGCCTGCTCCTCGGCCTGCTTGGCGGCCTCGACTTCCTGGGCGCGGGCCTCGATCACCGGGGCGAGCTGCTTGCGGACCATGGCGACGTAAGCGTCCTCCAGGGCGGAGGAAGCGGACTTAGCGGGAATCTTCATATCGGCGAGATGACCCATCAGTTCCTTGGAGGTCATGCCGAACTCTTTGGCCAGGGTGGACACACGGACTTTTGCCATATGACTTCACCTACCCTTTCTGGCACCTTGGTGCCTAGAGACTGAACGAGCGTGGGAGATGCGCCGAACCTGTCCGGCGCGACCGCGCGCTAGATCAGGTCCTCCGCATCATCGAAGGCGTCGGTGTCGTGGACACCGCAGAAACGGGAACCGGGACGGGCCTGGTTGCGGCACTGAATGCCGTCCTCGGACACGAACTCGCAGCGACGGACGTCGTCGTCCTCCTCGTCACCGATCAGGTCGGCGGCGGGCTCCTCGTGAACGGGGACGTTCTTGAGGATGTCGGCGGCAAGGGTCTCGGACTTGATGTCGATATGCCAGCCGGTCAGGCGAGCGGCGAGGCGGGCGTTCTGGCCCTCCTTGCCAATGGCGAGGGACAGCTGGTCGTCGGGCACGATGACGCCGGCGTAGGCCTTCTCCTCGTCAATGAGGACGCGAGTGACCTTGGCGGGCGACAGGGCGTTGGCGACATAGACGGCCGGATCGGCATCCCACAGGATGACGTCGACACGCTCACCACGGAGCTCGCCAACGACGGCGCGGACACGGCTGCCCTTGGGGCCGACGCAGGCGCCCACGGGATCCAGACGATCGTCGAGCGAGTGGACGGCGACCTTGGAGCGCTGGCCCGGCTCGCGGGCAATCGACTTGATCTGGACGGTGCCCTCATAGATCTCGGGCACCTCCTGCTCAAACAGACGACGCATGAGCTCGGGGTGGGTACGGGAGATGACGATCGGCGGACGGCTGTGCTCACCGCGGACCGGCTGCAGGTTGGAATTGGGGTCGCGGACGTCGATGATCACGGCCTTGATGTGCTGGTTGTGCAGGTAGCGCTCGCCCATCGGACGCTCGTTGCGCTCGTTCTCGTAGCGGCGCTGGTCAAAGTGCGGCAGCTCGGCCTCGACGCCGTCACGGATCTTGACGATGGTGAAGTCGGGCGTGGACTGCAGCACGGTACCGCTGATAAGGTCACCGATGCGGCCGGAGAACTCCTCGTAGATCTGCTCGCGAGCGGAGTTGCGAACGATGGCGTTGATCTCGGCCTTGGCGTGCTGGGCGGCGATGCGGCTCGTGTTCTTGGGGGTGACGTCGATCTCCTCGAACTCGGTGAAGTTGCCCTCCTCGTCCATGGAATCGTCGATCGGCTCCAGGCGGTAGACGTAAATCTTACCGGTGGTGCGATCGATGGTCACCTTAGCGCCCCAGTCAAGATGCAAAATCTCGGCATAGCTCTTGGCGAGCGACTGCTCCAGGCGGTCGATCAGGTAGAGCTGGTCGATGTGCTTCTCCTGGCAAAGCTCCATCAGGGCGGACATCATGTCGGATGCTGCCATCTTACTTTCCTTCCTTCACGGGCTTGAAGTCGTAGGTGGGCTTCAACTTGCACTTTTTAACATCAGAGAAATCGAGGGTGACGGACTCGCCGCCCTCGAGCTCGAGGGTCACGTTCGTCTCGGTGGCGGCGGCAATCTTGCCGGCGTACTTGCGACGGCCCTCGGTGGCGGTGGAGGTGAGCTCACAGTTCTCGCCCACAAAGCGGGCAAAGTCGCACGGGCGGCGCAGCGGGCGCGCCATACCCGGGCTCGACACCTCGAGCGTATAGCTCGAAGAGATGGGGTCGAGCTCCTCAATCACATCGCCGACCCACTTGGTGTTGGCCGTGACGTCGTTGAGCGAAAGACTCTGACCCTCGGCACCCTCGATACGCACGCGCACGCAGGGGGCCTTGGTGGCACCCACGAGCTCGACGTCGACGATGTCGATATCGTGCTGGGGAGCGACAGCCTCGAGCGCGTCGATGATCGCCTGCTCGGTCTTGGTCTTGACCATTGCGGCACCTCCATCCATACAAAAAAGAAGCGGGGCCGAAACCCCACTTCTTTCAATTACAACTTCATTTGCAAGCAAACTATACCAATAGCTGCGGAAACGTGCAAGCACAGTACGAACCTGCAGGTCAGCGTGCGCACAGCTTCTCCACAAGAATAGGACAATTGACCGCAGACATCAGGGCAGGTACATGAAAAACGAGGGACGACCCAACCGGATCGCCCCTCGTCTTTTATGCGTCAGTTAAGCGCGCAGTGCTTACTTGACCACCAGGTTGACCAGCTTGCCAGGCACGCAGATGGCCTTGACGACCGTCTTGCCCTCAAGCCACTTGGCAACGGCCTTCTCGGCGGCAGCCTGCATGTCCTCATTGGAGGCATCGCGGGCAACGTCGACACGACCGCGGACCTTACCGAGCACCTGGACGACGATCTGCACCGTGTCCTCAACGGACTCGGCCAGGTCGAACTCGGGCCAGGCGGCGGTGTAGGCGTTGCCCTCGCAGCCGAGCGCCTCGTGCCACAGTTCGTCGGCCCAGAACGGGCAGATGGGAGCAAGGACGCTCACGATGTCCTTAGCCACGCCATAGCACAGCGCCTTGTCGCGGGCGGTACCCTCAGTGGCATTGAGGTAAGCGCTCGCCGCGTTGACGAGCTCCATGACAGCCGAGATCGCGGTGTTGAACTGGCCGCGATCGAAGTCCTCGGTGCACTTGGCGATGGTGCGGTGACGCTCGCGATAGAGCTTCATCGCAACCTCGTCGAGCGCGGACTTGTCGAAGGCCACGTTGGCGTCACCGGACTGGACGAGTTGCCAAACGATACGCCAAGCGCGCTTGATGAAGCGGTTGGCGCCCTCGACGGCCTTGGGATCCCAGTCGAAGTCCTTCTCGGGCGGGGCGATAAACAGGATCGCCAAACGCATGGTGTCGGCGCCGTAGGGCTCGATGACCGAGCTCGGGGGCACGACATTGCCCTTGGACTTGGACATGGTGTCACCGTTCTCGTCCTTAACCATGCCTTGGCACAGTAGGTTGGTGAAGGGCTCGTCCACGCTCAGCAGGCCCAGGTCGCGCAGGGCCTTGGTAAAGAAACGGCTGTAGAGCAGGTGCAGAATGGCATGCTCGATGCCACCGATGTAGTTATCGACGGGCATCCAACGGTCGGCGGCTTCCTTGGAGAAGGGCAGCTCGGTGTTGTGCGGGTCGGTATAGCGCAGGTAATACCAGCTGGAGCAGGTGAAGGTGTCCATGGTATCGGTCTCGCGCTTGGAGACACGGCG
>UQZC01000195.1 GCA_900545505.1 uncultured Collinsella sp. | reverse complement strand
ATCCGGCGCACTCTACCTTAAGAACCGCACGCCGCTGCGTCCGCGCATCTTTGGCGGTGGACAGGAAGCCGGACGTCGTGCCGGCACGCAGGACCTGCGCACGCAGCTGGCCTTTGCCGCTGCCGCCCGCACGTTGGCGCCCCGCGTGGCCCAGGAGCGTACGACGCTGCAAGCTCTTTCCGACAAGCTCTACGCCACGCTTACGGCTCATCCGCGCATTCACGCCACCATGGGCGACTATGCGCATGCCGATCGTCTGCCCGGCATGGTGTCGATCTACATTGACGGCATGGACTCCGAGGAGCTCATCATCAAGCTCGACGCCGCCGGCTTTGAGGTATCGGCAGGCTCGGCGTGCTCGAGCGGCAGTATGGACCCCAGCCACGTTTTGAGCGCGATGGGCATCGGTCGCGAGCAAGCTCTCGGCGCTCTTCGCATCTCGTTCGATGACCGCGTGAACCCAGCCGATCTGGACGACTTTGCCCAAGCGCTGCTGACGATCGTGGGTGCCGCATGATCGTCGCCGAGCTCGAGCGCGCTCTGCTGGCACGCTATCCAAAGACGGACGCCGAGCCCTGGGACCACGTAGGCTTATCCGTGGGCGACCCTGCCACCGAGATTGCCGGCGTGGCCTGCGCACTCGATGCGACCGAAGCCAATGTGCACCGTGCTTTCGAGGCCGGTGTCAACGTGCTGCTGACGCATCATCCTGTCTATATCAAGGCGCCCGAGGCGTTTTGTCCAGCGGATGCCACTCGCCCCCAGTGCAGCGCGGCACTCTATGAGGCGGCCCGTTGCGGCGTGAGCATCATATCGCTCCACACCAACCTGGACCGCTCGAACGAAGCCCGTGTCTGCCTGAGCAAGCTGCTGGGTGCCGCACCCGTGAGCTCACTGGAGCACGTGGACGACCCCGAGGTCACCGGCCTGGGCACGCTTGCAACGCTCAACGACCCGTGCACGCTGCGTGATCTTGCCACCCGTGCTGCCACAGCCTTCGGCAGCGACCCGCGTGTGTGGGGCGAAGCCGAGCACGCATGCCGAACCGTCGCTATTTTGGGCGGTTCCCTGGGCGACTTTGGAGAGCCCGCCATCGCCGCGGGTGCGGACGTTGTCGTGACGGGCGAAGCGGGCTACCACGTGGCGCAAGATCTTGCCTTGCGCGGGCTGCCGGTGATCTTGCTCGGCCACGACCGCTCCGAGGAGCCGTTCGTTGATATATTGATGAACTCTGCAGTTGACGCCGGGGTCGACCTCCGTCATGCGATTAAAATACTGAACCCTTGCCAATGGTGGACTGTGACAAAAGGAGAGAACTTATGAGCGCCGGCGCTACGCTACTCAAGCTGCAACAGATCGATTTGGAGCTCGCCCGCAACAAGAGCGAACTTGCCAATATGCCGGAGCTCAAGGAGCTCGCTTCTAAGCGCAAGACCTATGTGAAGCTCAAGGCCGAGATGACCAAGCTCTACGCCCAGCGCAAGGACCTGGACATTGAGCTGGACGATCTCAACACCACCGAGATCCAGACCAACAACGCCATCGAGGCCGCCAAGAAGCGCCACGTCGACGGCTCTGACTACCGCGAGGTCCAGGATCTGGAAAACGAGCTTGCCACCCTGGCCAAACGCCTGGACAAGATTGAGCACACCCGCAAGGACGTCGTTATCGCCCACAAGGAGGCGCTCGACCGCGAGGCTCGCGCGCAGGCAATCATCGCCAAGTTCGAGGAGGGCGTGAAGGCCGATACCAAGGCCGCCCGCGCCAAGGCCGCCGACCTGCAGGCTCAGATTGACACCGCCACGAAGGAGCGCACCGCGCTTGCCGCTACGCTGCCGGCCGACGTGCTCACCGACTACGAGCGTCTGCTCAAGCAGTTCCGCGGCCTGGCCGTCGAGACCATCCAGGGCAACATCCCCACGGTCTGCCACACCGCGCTGCAGGCATCGTCCATGAGCGACCTGAACCACGACGGTAGCGAGATTACGCACTGCCCGTACTGCCACCGCCTCCTGGTGCTCCCGAGCAAGGAAGCTTAAACGATGGCGGCATCCAACAATTCAATGCAACTTGAGGGAAAAACGATCCTGCTGGGCATTACCAGCGGCAAGCCACGACCCTGCGGGGTTGTCCGGGGGGCATCGCCGCCTATAAGTCGTGCAACATCGTGCGCCTGCTGCAAAAGCGCGGCGCGCACGTCAAGGTCGTTATGAGCGAGCATGCCACCGAGTTTGTGGGCCCGCTCACCTTTCGTGCGCTCACCAACGAGCCCGTTGCCGCGGGCCTATTCGACGATCCCTCCGACCCCATCCACCACATTTCGCTGGCGCAGGAGCCCGATCTGGTGGTCGTGGCACCCGCGACGGCCAATATCATCGCCAAGATGGCCAACGGCATTGCCGATGACCTCATCTCCACGACGCTGCTCGCCACGCCGCGACCCATTGTGATCGCGCCGGCCATGAACAATGGCATGTGGAAGGCGCCGGCCACGCAGGCCAACATGGCCACGCTGCGCGAACGCGGTGTCCATGTTGTGGGTCCGGGTAGCGGCTACCTCGCCTGCGGCGATGTGGACACGGGGCGCATGAGCGAGCCCGAGGACATCGTCGAAGCCATCTGCGAGGTGCTCTACCCCGCGCCTCAGGACCTTGCGGGCAAGCGCATCGTGATCACGGCCGGCCCTACACATGAGCCGATCGACCCCGTGCGCTTCATTAGCAATCGGTCGTCGGGCAAGATGGGCATCGCCCTAGCAGGGGAGGCCGTACGCCGCGGCGCTGCGGTCACGCTCGTGCTGGGACCGACGTCGCTCGATGTTCCCCACGGCGTGGAGTGCGTGCGCGTGCAGACCGCCGCAGAGATGCTGCAGGCGGCGTTAAACGCCTTTCAGACGGCCGATGCGGCCATTTGCGCGGCCGCCGTCGCCGACTACACACCCGCGGCCCCTGCCGACCATAAGCTCAAAAAGGCCAACGAGCGCTTGGATCGCATCGAACTGGTCGAGACGGTCGATATTTTGGCTGAGCTCTCGCGCCAGAAGGGCGAGCGCCGTGTGATCGGATTTGCAGCCGAGACCGATAACGTCGTGGAGTACGCTGAGCGCAAACTTGCCCGCAAGGGCTGCGATGCAATCATCGCCAACGATGTCTCGCGCGCCGATTCGGGCTTTGGAACCGATACCAACAAGGCCTGGATTGTGAGCACAGCGGGTACACAGGAACTTCCCGTACTAACAAAACCCCAGCTCGCGGATACAATTTTGGACTTGCTCAAAAATATTTAAAAAAGTTCTTGCGCAAGGCCAAAGTTTCGGGTTAATATACTCCTCGTTGCGAGCGAGAGCAGAGCAACAAACAAAAGCTTCGGGACGTGGCGCAGCTTGGTAGCGCACTTGACTGGGGGTCAAGGGGTCGCTGGTTCGAATCCAGTCGTCCCGACCAGAAGTTTGCA
>UQZC01000194.1 GCA_900545505.1 uncultured Collinsella sp. | reverse complement strand
TCGAAGCCGGCCGCGACGATCACCCGCGGCAGGAGCCGGGTCTACCGTTCACGAAGCGTCCAGTTCGTCGTGCTCAGCAACGACCTGGACCACGAGGCATTCGAGCAACTGACCCGCCACCTTAAAGAGGCCGTTTTCGCTCCTGTGCAAATCGCAGGCGACACCATTGCTCCCGTCTGTCTTGTCGTCCCAACCTTTTACGAACGCCTGGACTCCCAAGCATCGACTGTTTTGGGCGAACTCGATCGTCGCCTTCGCACAGCTGGCGGGCTTGTCCCCAACGACAGCCTCCCTATACCCGAGGTCGAACGCAAAAGCGCAATCGCCGAACGCATCGATATGCTCACGGGCCTCTATCGACCCAGCGAGTTTATGCGGCGCGCCAACGCATTTCTCGAGGCAAGGCGCGACGGCACCTGGTGCATCGCCACGGTCGACATGGGCCACATGCGCCTGTTTAATGAATGGCACGGCCAGGCCGAGGGCGACCGCGTACTCGCCGATGTGGGCACGGTCCTCAAGGACATCGAGAATGCCGATATGGGCGTCGCAGGGTACTGGGGCCAAGATGACTTTTGCGTACTCATCCCTTTTAAGCACATCACCGTCCATCAAATCTACAACCGCGTTCGCGAGGCCGTAGCCAGACATGATGATGGCGTAGGCTTCTGGCCGTCCATGGGCGTTTACCCCATCGACTCCAATGAGGAAATCACTATCGACGCGCAGGCCAAGGCCATGTTTACCAATCGACGCGCCAAAAACGACTTTAAGGAGCGCATTGCCGTTTTCCGCCCCGAGGAATATGAGCATGAGGTTGCGTTCCACCACACGCTAACCGAGTTCCAGTATGCGCTCTCAAACGGCCGCATCACGTACTACCTGCAGCCCCAGGTCGACATGGAAACCGGCGAGATCATTGGCGCCGAGGCACTCACGCGCTGGATTGACAAGGACGGTTCTCTCATTTCGCCCGCAACGTTTATCCCCGCACTCGAGGAAAGCGGCTTTGTGGTGACGCTCGACAAGTACATTTGGCAGGGTGTCGCCTCGTGGCTGCGCGAACGCATCAATCGAGGACTTCGCGTGGTTCCGGTTTCGCTTAATGTGTCACGCGTGGATATCCTTGCCTGCGACGTTGCCGAACATATGGGGGCGCTTGCCGCCCAATACAACCTACCGCCCGAGCTCATGCGTATCGAGATCACCGAGACGGCTTATACGGGAGAGTCCGAGGCCGTGGACAAGCTGACGGCTGACCTGCACACCCGCGGCTTCTCGACCTATATGGACGATTTTGGCACCGGCCAGTCCACGCTCGCGATGCTCAAGAACGTCAACGTCGACGTCATCAAGCTCGACCGCACCTTTGTGCCCACCGACCGCGATCAAGGCCGCAGCACGCGGATCATTTCATCGATGCTCGAAATGGCGCAGTCGCTCCATCTGCCCGTCGTGGTCGAAGGCGTCGAGACAAATGAGCAGGCGAGCATGCTACGCCACATGGGCGCCCGCTACGCTCAGGGCTTCCTCTACTACCGCCCCATGCCGGCGAAGGATTTTGAGGCATTGCTCGATGGTGGCAATAACGACTGATACGCTCGCGCGCAAAACGCCACCGCCGAAGGGGGCATTTGTCTCCATTAGCTAACTTATATCCCCAATTCAAACCGAATTGGGGATATGATACAAACCATTGTTCCGCCCAAGGAGGTTATTCATCATGAACGAGCCATATCGCCTGGGTGAGCAATTGATTATTGCCTATCTCCAGCGACTTGCGAATGGCGTCTCGACCGCCGAGCTTGACGTTGCCGCCCTGCCCGTAGAGTTGCGCGGCATTGGCGAGCAGTTGAAAAAGACGCATGCCATCCTGCAACAAGAGCGCCGGCTGCTTGAGAGCAACGCCTATATCGACCCGCTCACCAACTTGGGCAACCGCAGCGGACTCGACCGTCACGTCGAGCAACTCTGGCGCAAAGGCGGCCCCTTCACCTGCGCCTATATTGACATCGACCATCTCAAGCATTGCAATGATAGGTTTGGCCACGCCGAAGGCAATCGCTATATTCTGAGCATCTGCCGCACGCTCTCCGAAACCATGGAGCACGATGAGATGCTGTTCCGTATCGGTGGAGACGAGTTTGTGCTTATCTCCCTCTCCGCAAACGAGACTGAACTCGAGCAGCGCTTGGAGCAGATACGCGCCGGGCTGGTCGAGGCGAGCTCAGGTGGCAAGGCACCCATGATCGCCAGCTTTAGCTTTGGCTGCTCGCGCGTCGATCCACTTGCTGGCGACACGCGTCGCCAGATGACGATGGATGCCGATCGCAAGATGTATCGCTATAAGCTTATGCATCGTGTGCAGCAACCGAAAGACGATGACGCCCCGCAACGCCCAATCGTCGATCAGCTTCCCTGCAACGACCGCGTATTCCAAGCGATCTCCATGAGCTCCGAGACGCGCTATCCGTTCATCCTTAACCTCGATACTGGAGAATCGCAATGGTCGGTCAACGCCGTGCGCGATTTTGACCTGCCTTCCCAGCACCCTTTTAACTCGGTCGATATGTGGCTTGCCCGCGTTCATCCCGAGGACCGCGACAACGTACGAGCCGAGCTCGATATGGTGATACACGGCACATGGCACTTCCACTACATGCAGTATCGCGTAATGGATGCCACCGGAGCATACGCGCTTTGCGACTGCACGGGCTACCGCTTGGACGGCACCAATACCGAGCCTAACATGTACGTGGGCATTATCATCAACCGAAGCTTGGCAGATACGACCGATTCCGTAACCGGCCTGGGCGATATTCACGCCCTGGTCAACGCCATTGGCGAAATGCGTCGCGTGGCGCGCGAGGCAGGCTTTATTGCCATTAAGGTCGACGATATCGCCGAGGTCAATGCCCGCTTTGGATTCGATGCAGGCGACCGTGTGCTCGCCGAAAGCGCCGCCTGCCTCATGGATTGTTCGCGCGGCAAGGGCCGCCTGTTCCGCTCGACGGGGCCAACGTTCGTGGCGCTTTTCGATGAGCTCGGCCCCGAGGCAATCGACGAGCTCGCAGACGAAATCGAGCGGTTCCTGGGTTCTCCCGTGCTCATCGGCTCGCTTGAATATCAGCCACCCATTCGTGTAGCGACGCTTCATCTGGACGCTGTCGATCGACAGCCCGTTTCCATTTTGAACGAGCTCAAAGCGTTGCTTAAAGAGGCACCGCAAGTACCAGGCACCAAGCTGGACTAGCGTTGTGGGGCGCATGATAGTTAATTTCCGATCTCAGGCGAACACATTGGGCAAATAGGTCGTACCCGCAGTTAGCCGAACGCCCATTACAGTCTGAAATAGGCTATCGATAAAATTCGATGGCGAGCATTCGGCGCATTGCCTACGATACGGGCAAGCCCCGAGGGGCCGCCGATCGGGCGCCTCCGGATGGCCGTCTGCCCC
>UQZC01000193.1 GCA_900545505.1 uncultured Collinsella sp. | reverse complement strand
GGCTGCTGCCGGCCCAGCTCTACATCCAGAACAAGTTCCGCGAGGCCTTCGATGCCGTCGAGGATCAGCTTCCCGAGCACACCGTGCTGGAGCCCGAGGGCAACAAGAGCAGCTTTACCGTCACCTTCCCCAGCTGGAAGGAGCGCGACGATGCCCACGCGGTGCTCGCCAACGGCGGCGTGCGCTTCCGCAGCGGCAAGGCGCTCGTACCCTTCCGCATCACCGGCAACATCGACTGGGGCGTTCCGGTGCCCGAGGTCGATGGCGTCTCCGACGTCACCTGCTGGTGCTGGCCCGAGAGCCTGTGGGCTCCCATCAGCTATACGCGCACCGTGCTCGCACGCGATGCCAAGGCCGCCGGCGTGACCGAGGGCGTCGCCGCCCAGGATGCCGCCCTCATGGGCGAGCCCGCCGCCGATTCCACGCAGGTCCCCGCGCCCACCTACCAGCACAGCTCGCTCGACTGGCGCGACTGGTGGTGCTCGGATGACGCACAGATCTACCAGTTCATTGGCCAGGACAACATCTACTTCTATTGCATCGCGCAGACCGCCATGTGGGAGGCCCTGGGTTGGAACCTCACGCAGAGCACCGTCAGCGCCTGCTACCACCTGCTCTACATGGGCAAAAAGGCAAGCTCGTCCTCGCAGACTCCTCCCCCGCCGGCAGACGACCTGCTCAACCACTACACCTGCGAGCAGATGCGCGCGCATTGGCTGTCGCTCGGCCTGTCCGAGAAGCCGGTGAGCTTTAGCCCCAAGGCATACGACACGCGCGTGACCGGCAAGGACAAGGACGGCAACGAGGTGCGCGCCTGCGACGACAAGCGCGTTATCGACCCCGCCCTTAAGGAGAGCGCGCTGCTGACCGGCGTGTTCAACCGCCTGGCCCGCAGCTGCTTCTACGGCGTCGCCGTCAAGGAGGGCGACGAGAGTCCCTATCGCAACGGTTGCATCGCCGCCGGTGCCGCTTCTGACACCGTGGTCGAAGCCGCCCAGCAGGCAGCCCTCGCCTTTGAGCAGGCCATGTACAAGTTCGAGACGCACCGAGCGCTCGCTGTGTGCGACGACTACCTGCGCGCCGCCAACAAGCGCTGGAGCGATGCCTCCAAGGCCGCCAACAAGCTCGAGGGCGAGCCGGCCAACGCCGCCATGACGCAAGCCCTCGTCGACGCCTTTACCGAGCTGCGCGTAGCGACCGTGCTCATGCACGGCATCGTGCCGGCCGGCTGCGAGCTCATCTGCGAGTACTTCGACGTCGATCCGGTCGCCTTCTTTAGCTGGAATAACATCTTTGCCTCCACGGACGAGTTCGTGAAGAGCCTGGGCGAGAAGCCCGGCGAGCACCGCGTAAAGCCACTGCCCCCGCGCTTCGACTTCTTTAGCAAGCACGAGAGCCAGTACTAAAACACTCGACATGTAATGGAATGGGAAGGAAAGACGGATGTCCAAGCCGCGTCGTCGTAAGCAAAAAAAGCAGGTCAAGGCCGAGCTCAAGCTCAGGCAGTTTGCTGCTACCGAGCTTTCCGACCAGCTTGCCGCCCTTCCCTGCGCCGCCGACCTGCCGCGCTTTATGGTCGACACGGTCGCCGGCGCCTATGCGCCCGCCGATGCCAAGCTCATGATCGAGGGCTTCGGCGCCGCGGCCACACGCCCGGTCACGCTGCGCGCCAACACGCTCAAGGCGACCGCCGAGGACATCGCTGCGGCGCTCGATGCCGCCTGCATCGCCCACCAAACCGTTACCTGGTATCCGGACGCCTTTATCCTGCCCGAGGCCCAGGTTTCAGATCTGTGGGATCTCGACATCTACCGCGACGGCAAAATCTACCTGCAGAGCCTGTCATCCATGATGCCGCCGTTGGTCCTGGGCGCCCAGGCAGGCGAGGACATCCTGGACATGTGCGCAGCCCCCGGCGGCAAGACGACGCAGATCGCCGCCCTCACCCAGGGACAGGCGCACCTCACCGCCTGTGAGATGAGCATTCCCCGCGCCGAAAAGCTCGAGTCGAACCTCCATCGCCAGGGTGCCAAAAACGTGCCCGTCATGCGCATCGACGCACGCGAGCTCGACGAGTTCTTCCGCTTTGACCGCATCCTGCTCGACGCTCCCTGCACCGGCACGGGCACCGTCATCAGTGGCAACGAGAAAAGCCTGCGCGGCCTCACCGAGCAGTTGCTGAGCAAGTGCGCCCGCTCGCAGCGAGCACTTCTGGACCGCGCCATGGGGGCCCTCAAACCGGGCGGCACGCTCGTCTATTCGACTTGTTCGATCTTGCCGCAGGAAAACGAGGACGCCCTGCAAGAGGCCCTCGACAAGCATATGGACTGCGAGCTCATCCCCCTCGACGGCACGCCAAGCGAAAGTGAAGCACGACGCACCCAGGAAGCTGGTGAGGAGCCGCGCATCGAGTCCAACGCTCTGACCGAAGCCATTGCCGCGGGTCAGGTATCGGCCATCGTCAACGGCCTGCCCGGCACGCTCACCATTCCGCCTAGCCGCGACTTTGAGGGCTTCTACATTGCCCTGATCCGAAAACGCAGCTAGCGCACGGATCCAAAACTCAACAAGCTATCTCTGTGCGCGTTTGCCCTGCTGAGCTCGATGCTGTTTAAGCATCGCGCGCTCCTTGCGTTCGGCCCTTTTGCCCTTAATGGCCGTGACCACAAAGTAGATGACCGCGGCGGCAACGATTGCGGCCACACACAGGCCGATCGAGCCAAACATTGCTGTCAATTCCATACCGCGTCACCTCTCTTTTAAACGGGGCTTTCAAGATAGCACCTCGATACCCGCCACCACAGCTCCTTCACGTTCGCCGGCCCTTCGGTCTAACGGATGGCGCGGCGGGGAAAAATCAACTCGTCAAACGATTTAGCATTCGCAATTCCGGCTGCATCGCGCCGGCCATCATCACATAGAATCGAGCCTCCATGGATACCCTCAACGATCTAAATGAGCGCGTCGACGCCTTCGTCGGCACCAGCTCCTTCGACACGCCTGCGGCGGCAAACGACCAAGCTCCCATCGATGTGCCCGCCGAGGTGCACGAGGACATCGTCGCCTCGGTCGATTTTTCCGAGGTCGAGCTTGCAGACGAGTTCACCGAGCCCCAAATAGCCGTCACGCCCAACGGCCTGCTCCCTATGGAGCCCCTGCCCATCGACGGACGCCTACGCAAGGCTGCCCTTCGCATGCCCGACGAGATCGAGGAGGCCAGCGGCTTCACGCTCTTTGGCCGACGCATCAAGTCGCTCATTTACACCACCGATGTCGCGGTTATCCGCAACTCCAACGCCGACGCCGTCTTTGCGGTCTACCCTTTCACGCCGCAGCCCGCCATTACACAAGCGCTGCTGACCGTCGCCGAGTGCCCGGTCTTTGTAGGCGTGGGTGGCGGAACTACGACCGGTAAGCGCTCCGTGCAGATGGCAGCCGTCTCCGAGATGCAGGGCGCGGCGGGCTGCGTGGTCAACTCCCCCGCTA
>UQZC01000192.1 GCA_900545505.1 uncultured Collinsella sp. | reverse complement strand
TGCCGAGCACCGCGCGTCCCACGATGCGGGGGAGAAAGCGGGTCGTGGCCTCGGCAAGACAGGCGCCCGTGGCGATACCCAGGTGCGCCGCATTGTGCTGCAGCACAATGAGCATAATCGTGGACAGTGTGACGATCCACAGCAGCGCGTAGCCAAACTGCGAGCCCGCGGCCATATTGGAGGCCCAGTTGCCCGGGTCGATAAAGCCGACGGTCACGAGCAGCCCGGGGCCGATGTGCCGCGCAATGTCTAGGCCTCCGTGACCACCGGTGCGTCGGCAGCCAAAGTGTTGTTTGAGATGGTTGAGCATGGTGAGCTCCTGCGTGCCGTTTGTTTGACGCCGCAAAGGATACCCGTTTTAGGCTCAAAAGTTAACCAAGACTAACAAAATTGTTGTATTTGAATAGGGTGGTGAAAGGGGATTGCTGAAATGTCTTGATCTGTAACAACTAGGGATGGAAATTGGGTCTTACTGTTACGGATTGAGATGTTTGAAGCGGTGAGCTTACAGGCCGAACTTGGGGCCTATGTTGTCGCCCTTGAGGTTGGCGGTGTCCACTCGTAGGGTGTGCGTTACGCGATTGTTTCGAAACGGGCGGGAAACACAACGGGCCGGCGATGCTCCTAGTATGCCTATTCAACTGACTGTCTAATATCTAGGGGAGGATCGCGATGCAGGCAGATTCCGCTCAGCATCAGGGCCTTTATCGCCCCGAATTCGACCACGATGCATGTGGCATCGGCGCGCTTGCCGATATCAACGGTGAGCGCCATCACCAGATCCTGGACGACGCACTGTCCATTCTGGTCAACTTGGAGCACCGCGGCGGCACCGGACTCGAGAAGAACACCGGCGACGGCGCCGGAATCCTGTTCCAGGTTCCGCATCACTTTTTCCGTAAAGAGGCTCAAAAGTGCGGCCAGATTCTGCCGGCAGAGGGCGACTATGGCGTGGCCATGCTGTTCTTCCCGCAGGACGACAAGGGCGTAGAGGATGCCCGTCGCGTGTTTGAGGAGGGCTGCGCCGAGGCCGGCGTGCCGCTGCTCTTTTGGCGCGAGGTGCCCGTCGACCCGCACGACCTGGGCGAGACGGCCCGCGCCTGCATGCCCACAATCTTGCAGGCCTTCCTGGGCCGCCCCGACGACACGCCCGCCGGCGACGCCTTCGAGCGCCGCCTGTATGTGTGCCGCCGCACCATCGAAAAGAAGGCCGACGCCGAGTTCGCCTTGCGCGACAAGATCTTCTACGTCTGCTCCATGAGCTCGCGCACCATCGTGTACAAGGGCATGCTGGTCGCCACGCAGATGCGCCGCTTCTTCATCGATCTCAACGACGCCGCCGTCAAGACGGCCGTGGCGCTCGTCCACTCGCGCTACTCCACCAACACCACGCCCAGCTGGGAGCGTGCGCACCCCAACCGTTTTATCATTCACAACGGCGAGATCAACACCCTCAAGGGTAACGTCAACTGGATCCGCGCTCGCGAACGCAACCTGTACAGCCCCGTGTTGCAACATGATCTTGAGCGCGTGATGCCCATCATCAACCGCGAGGGTTCCGACTCCGCGATTCTGGACAACGTACTCGAGTTCCTGGTCATGAACGGCCGTCCGCTCACTCGTGCCGCGTCCATGCTGCTGCCCGAGCCGTGGGACCACAACGACAGTCTGAGCGAGGAGCGCCGCGCCTACGATGCCTACCAGTCCATGCTCATGGAGCCGTGGGATGGCCCGGCGGCCATCGCCTTTACCGACGGTCGCACACTGGGTGCCGCCCTCGACCGTAACGGCCTGCGTCCCGCCCGCTACTATGTGACGCGCGACGGTCACTTTATGCTGGCAAGCGAAGCGGGCACCATCGAGGTGAGCCCCGAGAACATCCTGACGAGCGGCTGTCTGGGACCGGGCCAGATGCTCGAGGTCGATTTTGCCCGCGGTCGCGTCGTCTACAACGACGAGCTGCGCGCCCGTTACGCCAAGGAAAAGCCCTATCGCGACTGGATCGCCGAGGAGACGCTGACCGTCGACGCGCTCGACAAGCCCGTCGCGCCCACGCCCGCCGAGGATACCGAGGTGCCCGCCGCCGTGCGCATGGCCAAGCTCGGGTATCACTGGGATGATGTTGACGAAGTCGTGCGTCCCATGGCCCAGCAGGGCAAGGCGCCGCTCGCCTCGATGGGTATCGATGCGCCGCTGGCCTGCCTGTCCAAGAAGACGCGCTCGTTCTTCGACTACTTCTATCAGCTGTTCGCTCAGGTCACGAACCCGCCTATCGACGCTCTTCGCGAGCATATGGTCACCTCGACCACGCTCTACCTGGGCAACCACGGCAACCTGCTCGAGGACTCCCGTACGGCCTGTCAGCTGGTGCGCCTGGAGCGTCCGCTGCTGAGCGAGGAGGAGTTCGAGCGTATCTGTGTCATCGACCGCGTGGGCTTTAAGACCCGCCGTTTCCGTGCCGTGTACCGCCGCGATGCCGGCGAGGGTGCGCTGCAGACTGCGCTCAAGCAGCTTGCAGAGGACGTTGAGGCCGCGGTCCGCGACGGCGTGAACATCGTGGTGTTGACCGACCGTGCCGCTGCGGGCGAGGTGCCCGTACCGTCGCTGCTCGCCGTGGGCTGCGTGCACAACCACCTGATCCGCGCCGGCGTGCGTACCTTTGCCGACATCGTGGTGGAGTGTGGCGACGCCGTGTCTCCGCACGACTTTGCGGCACTGGTGGGCTACTCCGCGAGCGGCATCTATCCGTACAACGCGCATTCGTGCATTCGCGACTTGGCGGCGCACGGCGATCTGGACGTGACAGCCGAGCAGGGCATCGCCAACTACAACAAGGCTGCGACCGCCGGGATCGTTTCCATCATGTCCAAGATGGGCATCTCCACGGTGCAGAGCTACCATTCGGCGCAGATCTTCGAGGCCGTGGGCTTTACGCCGGAGTTTGTCAACGCGTACTTCGCCGGCACGGTGAGCCGTGTGGGTGGTATGGGCGTCGAGGACGTTGAGCGCGAGCAGAATGAGCGCTACGACACTGCGCTCGCTATTCTTAAGAGCCCGGCTCCCGATCAGCTGCCCACGCTGGGTCTGACCAAGTGGCGCCCGCTCGGCGGCGAGGATCACCTTATCGACCCGCAGACCGTCTACCTGCTGCAGACCGCCTGCCACGAGGACAGCTACGACACCTTTAAGGAGTACAGCGCCCGCCTGCACCGCACCGGCCGTGCCGTGCGCCTGCGCGACCTGCTGGACTTTAATGCCAACGGTCGCACGCCGGTTTCGCTCGACGAGGTGGAGCCCGCGCTCAACATCGTCCGCCGCTTTAACACCGGCGCCATGTCGTACGGTTCCATCAGCAAAGAGGCGCACGAGTGCATGGCCATCGCCATGAACCGCCTGCACGGCCGTTCCAACTCCGGCGAGGGCGGCGAGGATCCGCGCCGCGAGACCCCGCTGGCTAACGGTGACTCCAAGAACTCCGCCATCAAGCAGGTGGCAAC
>UQZC01000191.1 GCA_900545505.1 uncultured Collinsella sp. | reverse complement strand
CTCGCTCTTCCGGTACCCGCCCCGCCAGGGACCGAAATGTGACAGCAGTGAGCCGTCAGGCGCCACCCTGTCGTAATTGAAGCAGAGAATCTTAGGACGCAAGTCCAGGGCAACGTCGACAACGCGGGCAAGCTCGCCCGGAACAAGCCGGTCATCCGAGTCCACGAAAAGAAGATACTCACCCGTTGCGAGCGAAGCGCCAAGAGCCCGAGCGGAATTCTGCCCGCCATTGACCTTGTGATGGAGGCTTGCTCGGATATCGTATCCTGCAAGAATATCGGAGAGCCCTGCACCGTAAGAGGGGTCAGATCCGTCATCGACGACAATGGTTTCCAGGGAGATGCCGAAGCGAGCGCATGCTTCGATGGAGGCAAAACAAGAGTGCAGGTAATCCTCTTCGGTGTTGTAGACGGGGATAACTATGGAGAGATCAGGCATATCAAACGGCCAATCATTCTAAGGTCCGCTAATCCAGCTCGGCGGCTGCATCGCCGAGTATCTTGCGGTACGAACAGAGATATCGAACTTCGGCAAGGCTTCGCCACCTGAGGGCTCGTTTCGCGACGGAAAGCCATCCACGCACGTCCATGTTCCATGGTTTGGGCTTGAAGGCGAAGTGTACGATCGAGGCGGAACCGTCAGCCAAAACGCCCTCCCTCGCGTATCGCGCTGCATTGTCGGAAAGCAGGTTGTATTCTTCGGAAAGGTGCAAATCGTTCCTACCGGGCCAATCCGGAAAAGCAAGATGAAGGAGGTCCTGATCACCAATTCCTTGATAACTGGCCAAGGCCTCATCATCGAGCAAGTCCAAGGTGTGCATAACGCAATTGCAAAGATCCGCTTCCGGCTCAATAACGAGACAACCGGAGTTAAGATCGCGCCAGGAGGGATTTGCCGCCTGTCCAGCCACACATGCCGAAAGATGGGGACGGTTAAAGAGGCAATCAATGTTTCGAACGATGAGCATATCCGAATCCAGCAGGATTACCTTCTCAAACTCCGTCGCCGAAAGAATGCGAAGCTTCGAGAAAGAAGTGTTCCAGTGACCAAATCCTCTGGCATCGTTAAGCCTTCGAACGGCCTCGGGCGCCTCAATTCCCTCTACCTGCCGGATAAGAGAGCCCTCGGATTCAATGATAGAGCGCTCGCCCCCCCCCACATTCGGAGTCACAAACACAACGAGCTGATGGGAGCAGCCGCTTAGTTGAAGAGACCGCCCAAGGGCAAGTACACCTCTAAGATACCCGGCTCCACCAGTGTAGAACGTTGCGTAAACCCTCGACCCTGCGCGTCCTCCGATCATTGTCCCCTGTCTACACATGTTACCTTCCCCTATTTTCAATCCAGACCTTATATGGCCTCGTGCTTCCCGCCTCAATGCAGAGGCCCAGAAGGGCGAGGCCCGAAGCAAGCGAATATGGCATCTTCGGGTGCGCGGCGATGAGCCTCTCCTTCGCCCGCTTATAGGCAACCGTCTCGTCGGGTAGCCACGATCCGTCAAAATGGTGTATGGCGTAAGTGTTCTCGGTCAGGTGAACCTGGCGGGTCTTGTGATCCTTAGGGGAAAAGAAATCCTTCGGATACAACGTGAAACCTTCAACGGTCTGCTTTTCCCCGTTGAGATCGAGTCCCAACTCTAAACAGGCGTTGGTGATGGCAACAACATTTGTCGTCTCGTCGTAGCTTCCGTCCGATAAAACGAAGGCCCTTCCCTCATAATCTCGCAAAAGACGCTCAAATAGGGGGAACGACCTTCGACAGGCCATCAGGCCTGTCGATATACGAGAGGAGGTCTCAAAACCCGAAAAGGCATCCTCTTCGAGGAAGAGGTCAAGGGGACGCAAGACCTCGACGTCGGTGTCCATGTAGATGCCGCCGTGCTCGACAAGGACCTTCAGACGCGCATAGTCGCTTGCGAATGCCCATTTCTTCGCCGCAAGCGCCTCCTCAAAATAGCGGTTACCGCCGCTGTTGAAGCTATCTTCGTCCCATCGAACAATCTCGTAGTCAGGACAATGCTCTTTCCAGGAATTAATGCAGCGCTCCGCCATGGGAGGCAGCGGCTTACCACCGAACCAGATGTAGTGAATCGTTTTGGGGATCTTCACTTCGCTACTCATGCAATCGCTCCAAACTCACAAACAACGCGTTAGAAGATACTCAGCATGCTGTTGATATCTGCCACATAGGGAATCGCGCCGTACCACTCAGGCCTCATCACACCAATGACGACGAAATAAATGAGGAAGCACGCACACGCCACCAACTTCACGATGCGTCGCTCGTTATGAGGAACGCGGCCAAGCACCGTCGGAATAGCAAGAATCGCAAAGAGCATGAAGTACATCCCCAGCCGCCCCACGATTTCCACCCGCATCTTGAAGACCTCGAAGATGAACCAGAGCATGATGCCGTGCAGGAACAACGCGTCATGGGGCCCTTCTTCACCCCTCTTTCTGGAAACAGAGAAGTAGTTCGCACACAAGCAGCAGCAGACGAAGGCCACGGCGGCACATATGAGCGCGCCATAGTAGTTCGATCCCATGAACTCATCTGAATAGAGGGACTCTCGACCGTAGAGAAGTGTAACCAGGTTCACAATCGGCCCGCTGAACGCGAATATGACTGCGGCTGCAAACAAGTAGAGCAGGTACTCCCTCTTGCCAAAGGGCAGCCGCTCAGCAAGTAAGAGAACGAGAACGAATATCGCCGATTGGTGAAAAAGGAACGCCACCAAAACGGAAGCGACGAAGGGCCAGGTCTTTCCCCGCATGAGCCATACAAGTCCGATAGCAAGGGCACCGATGGCTATTGACTGCCTCATGGTGTTCATCGAACTGAAGTACATGTTCAACGTTACATAGAGAAAGAAGCTCAGCATCACGTCCTCGGAGCACTCATAGATGAGATAGGCAACGGGAAATATGCACAATGCACTTGAAATGACGATAAGGAGCTGGTAGTTGCTGGATATCTTGTTAAGCAACAGGCAGAGAGCGGTGAATAGGTACTCATAACGCTCAAGATCGAATGCAGCGATGCCCTCGCGGCCTATTCTAACGTAAGCCTCGCAAAACTGCTGAGTGTCAACGCCAACCGTATAACTCCTTACGGCAGCCACCGCGAAAAGCAAAAGCGCCACGATGATGACGTAAGTCTTCTTATTGGAAGATGATGCCCCGGGGCCCATCATAATAAAGCCCAGTAGAAGAATCATCGATAGAATGAAGAGATAGACGAACATGCCTAGGAAACCCCTGCCTTATTCATCGAATTTAAGGTAGTTTGCGCGTAGATCATTTCTCCACGAGTCCCTCATAAAACTCCATTAAACGTTCCGCGTTGGCCTCAGCCGAGTATCCGGCAGCCTCCAGGCGGGCCGGGGCCTCCAGATACCTGCCGCCGGAGAGCGCGGCGGAGAGCGCTGCGACCCACGCCTCGATGGGGGCGTCGAGGGCCGTGAACGACCCCGAGCCCGCGATATCCGTCTCGGCGGG
>UQZC01000190.1 GCA_900545505.1 uncultured Collinsella sp. | reverse complement strand
GAAGCGCTGGACCAGCTTGTAACCGATGTTGCCTGCCTCGAGGTCGGGGAACACGAGCACGTTGGCCTTGCCGGCAACGGAGGAGCCGGGGGCCTTGAGCTGGGCGACGGTGGGGACGATGGCGGCGTCGAGCTGCAGGTCGCCGTCGATGGCGAGCTCGGGAGCCTTCTCCTTGCAGAACTTCACGGCCTCCTGGACCTTCTTAGCGACCTCGCCGCCAGCGGAGCCCATGGTGGAGTAGGAGAGCATGGCCACGTGCGGCTCAACGTTGCCCATGAAGGTGGACCAGGAGTGAGCGGAGGCGATGGCGATCTCGGAGAGCTCGTCGGAGGACGGGTTGATGTTGAGGCCGCAGTCGGCGAAGATCAGCGTGCCGTCGGTGCCGAACTGCGGGGGGTCGGTGCACATCACGAAGAAGGCCGAGACCAGCTTGGTGCCCGGGGCGGTCTTGAGGATCTGAAGCGCGGGGCGCAGAGTGTCGGCGGTGGAGTGGCAGGCGCCGGAGACCAGGCCGTCGGCATCGCCCATCTTGACCATCATGGTGCCAAAGTAGGTGGCGTCCATCACCTGGGCACGAGCCTGCTCGATGGTAACGCCCTTCTTGGCGCGGAGCTCGGCAAACTTCTGTGCGTACTCCTCGTGCTTCTCGGCATTGCGCGGGTCGATGACGGTAGCGCCGGGAACGTTGATCTCGTCGGGGTTGCCCAGGATGACGATCTTTGCCAGGCCCTCCTCGATGATTTTGGTGGCCGCGACGATGGTGCGCGGATCCTCGCCCTCGGGCAGGACGATCGTCTTAAGGTCGGCCTTGGCGGCAGACTTCATACGGTTTAGGAAATCGCTCATGTTACTCCTTACAAGCGTTTCGCTAAGCTCCAGGCGCCCGGCTGTTCACGAATAAACCCGCTGCTAGCGGGTTTACCTTTCAATTATGTTCGCCGCGGTGCTTGAGCTTTCCTTGTGTGGCAAGCTCATTATAGGACGCATTAGCGCTATAATCGCTCTGATAAATATGTCTCGAAGAATGTTCGAGAAAAGCCCAGCTAACGAGCCCGTGGCTTTTGACAAGGAGTATCGATGCAGATTACCTCAGGCCTGCCTGAAGGCTTTAACGCCGGCGCGTACGACATGATTGTCGTCGGTGCTGGATATGCCGGTGCCGTTTGCGCCCGCCGTCTCGCCGAGACCATCGGCTATCGTGTTGCCGTTTTGGAGCGCCGTAGCCACATTGCGGGCAATGCCTATGACTGCACTGACGAGGCCGGAATCCTGATCCACGAGTACGGTCCGCATATCTATCACACTTTTAACGAGCGCGTGCACAATTTCCTGTCGCGCTTTACCAAGTGGACGGATTATCAGCACAAGGTGCTCGCCAACATCAACGGTACCCTTATGCCCGTGCCCTTCAACCATGCGAGTCTCAAGCTCGCTTTTGGTGACGAGCGCGGCGAGGAGCTGTATCAGAAGCTCGTGGAGACCTTTGGCAAGGATGTCAAGGTGCCCATTATGGAGCTGCGTAAGAAGAACGACCCCGACTTGGCCGAGGTCGCCGATTACGTCTACGAGAACGTCTTTTTGCATTACACCATGAAGCAGTGGGGCCAGACGCCCGATCAGATCGATCCCTCGATCACCGGCCGCGTTCCCGTCTTTGTGGGCGATGATGACCGCTACTTCCCGCAAGCCCCCTTCCAGGGCATGCCGCAGGAGGGCTACACGGCGCTCTTTGAGCACATGCTCGACCACGACCTGATCGACGTGTTCTGCGACGTGGACGCCCGCGATCTCTTTGAGATCGACGAGACCACCGTCAAGATCGACGGCAAGGTCTATGGTGGCGAGATTGTCTATACCGGTCCACTCGACGAGCTGTTCAACCTCGACTTGGGTGCGTTGCCGTACCGCACGCTCGATATGAAGTTCGAGACGCTCGATATGGACCAGTTCCAGCCCGTGGGCACCGTCAACTACACCACGAGCGAGGACTACACGCGTATCACCGAGTTCAAGAACATGACCGGTCAGGTCCTGCCCGGCAAGACCACCATCATGAAGGAGTACTCCAAGGCCTATACGCCCGGCTCGGGCGAGACACCGTACTACGCCATTCTTGAGCCCGAGAACCGTGAGCTCTATGAGCGCTATCTTGAGCGCGTCCAGAACCTGACGAACTTCCACCCGGTGGGTCGTCTGGCCGAGTATCGTTACTACGATATGGACGCTGTGACCAATTCCGCCCTCGATCTTTCGGATGAGATTATCGCCTGCCATGCATAAAGTCATAACATTCGGTATTCCCTCGTATAACGCCGCCAAGGACATGGACCATTGCATCACCTCCATCTTGGAGGGGAGCAATTACGCCACCGATATCGAGATTATCGTAGTGGACGACGGCTCCAAGGACGAGACGGCCGATAAGGCCGATGAGTGGGAGGCACGTTATCCTGGAATCATCCGCGCGGTGCACCAAGAGAATGGCGGTCACGGTATTGCCGTCCTTTCGGGTCTGCGCGAGGCGCAGGGCACCTACTACAAGGTTGTCGACTCGGACGACTGGCTTGACGGCGCTGCCCTTTCGACCATGCTGTCGATTCTGCGTGGCTTTGAGGAGCGCGACCAGCGCGTTGACCTGTTTATCTCGAACTACGTGTACGAGAAGGTTTACGAGGGCACGCATACCGCTATTGGCTACAAGTTTGCCCTGCCGCGCAAAAAGATTTTCTCTTGGGACCAGATCGGACACTTCCGTCCCGATCAGAACCTGCTCATGCACAGCCTGTGCTATCGCACCGATGTACTGCGCGAGTCCAATCTGCCTATGCCGGCACACACGTTCTACGTGGATAATATCTACGCATACGTGCCGCTGCCGCGCTGCAAGACCATGTACTACGCCGACATCGACCTCTATCGCTACTTTATCGGTCGCGAAGGCCAGAGCGTCAACGAGGCAACGATGGTCAAGCGTCTGGACCAGCAGTTCCGTGTTACGCGTATCATGATGGAGTCGTACCACCTGTACAGCGATGTTGAGTCGTCGCGTCTGCGCTCGTACATGATGGGCTATTTCACCATGATGATGGCGATCTGCTCAGTGCTCACCAAACTTTCCGAGGAAGATTGCGCCGACGAGCGCCTAAAGACGCTGTGGAATGATTTGAAGGCCTACGACGAGCGCATGTATCGTCGTGCTCGCTACGGCGTGGTCGGCTTCTTCACCAACCTGCGTGGACGGGCCGGAGACAAAACCACACTCGGCCTATACCGTCTTGCTTCAAAGATCTTCAAATTCAACTAGCTGCTGAGTAATCGCTGCTGATAGGTTGACTGGGCCCCTTGGCCTTTAGTTTGCTACTGCGAACAGTCCTGCTCGCACGGAAAGCACATTAAGTGCTTTCCGGCTCGTGCGGAACTTGTATCAAACTAAAGGCCAAGGGGCCTCTGCTATAAGAATCGATTGTCAGGTTATTTGAATTTGAAGATCTTCGACGCGCGGTACACAGGGGCCTGGACCGCACCGCCGTTGAGC
>UQZC01000189.1 GCA_900545505.1 uncultured Collinsella sp. | reverse complement strand
GCGCGCGGTGAAAAAACCCGCTGTCACCCCCCCCCCCCCCACGCCCCTACTTGTTAGTCATCGTCGCTCGTGCCTAATTGCTGCAGCAGCATGAGTGCCGCGGCCACGGGGCCGGTGCCGTCGTTGGCGTCGAGACCGCGACCCAGGCCGCTGCCCGCGCCGGCGCCCGCCTTGTAGGGCACCGACAACTTGCGGCTCTTGGGGAAGTTCACCGCGCCATAGCGGGTCTTAAGCTCAAAGGCCACCTTCTTGGGCACGTCGACGCCCAAAAACGTGATGCGACCGCCGCTGAGCGTGACGCTCTCGAGCCCCAGGCGCTCGCCGCGAATGCGGATGCGCGCGCGATTGAACAGGTTGAGTCCCGCCAACGGCAGCTCACCATGCGCGGCCTCGGTCTCTTCCTGCACCTCGTCAATGCTCTCCAGGTCCTCGGCCGCTGCGAGCTTACGGTACACGAGCACGCGCTGGTCCACCGCCGGCAGGTACTCCTCGGACAAGAAGTAGTCGGCCGGCAGGTTAATACCCACGCTCGCCGCCTCCACGCCGGCGTCGTCATCGCCGCGCGCCTCGGCCACGGCCTGGCCCAGCATCTGCGTAAACAGATCAAAGCCCACGCTCGACAGGTTGCCGTGCTGCTCGGCTCCCATAAGCGAACCGGCGCCACGGATCTCTAGGTCGCGCATGGCGATGCGCATGCCGCTGCCCAGGTCCTGGAACTCGGAAAGTGCGGTCAGGCGCGCCGTTGCCTCCTCGGTGAGCGGCAGCTCGCCGGGGAACATAAAGTACGCGTAGGCCTGCGTGGCAGAGCGGCCCACACGGCCCTTGAGCTGGTAGAGCTGCGCCAGGCCAAGGCGCTGCGAGTCCTCGATGATCAGCGTGTTGGCCGTTGCGTTGTCGATGCCGCTCTCCACGATGGTCGTGGCGATGAGCACATCGATCTTTTTGGTCGCGAACTCAATCATCACGTCCTCGACCTCGCGCGGGCTCATCTTGCCGTGTGCCACGCCCACGCGCGCCTCGGGCGCGGCCTCATGCACGCGCGCCACGGCGTCATCGATGGTCTTAACGCGGTTGGACACGTAGTACACCTGGCCGCCGCGGCCCACCTCCAGGCGAATCGCCGCGCTCACCACATCGGGGTCGTACTCCCCCACGTGCACGATCACGGGACGACGCCCGGTCGGCGGTGTGGTGATCAGGCTCATGTCGCGCACGCCGCTCGTGGCCATCTGCATGGTTCGCGGAATAGGCGTTGCCGAAAGCGTGAGCACGTCGATTTGCTCGCGCAGGTTCTTGAGCTGCTCCTTGTGCTGCACACCAAAGCGCTGCTCCTCGTCGATGATCACCATGCCCAGGTTCTTGGGGTTCACGTCGGCAGAAAGCAAGCGGTGCGTGCCGATGAGCACGTCGATCGTGCCCTCGGCAAACGCCTTAAGCGCGCGCTTTTGCTGCGCCGGGGTGCGGAAGCGGCTGAGCACTTCGACCTCGAGGCCAAACGGGGCAAAGCGCTCAAAGAACGTCTCATAGTGCTGCTGGGCCAGAATGGTCGTGGGGCAGAGCACCATGACCTGGCGGCCGGAGTCCACGCACTTAAACGCCGCGCGCAGGGCAACCTCGGTCTTGCCAAAGCCCACGTCGCCGCACAGCAGGCGGTCCATGGGCTTGGGCGCTTCCATGTCGGCCTTGATGTCGGCAATAGCCTCCAGCTGGTCGCGCGTCTCGTCGTAGGGAAAGCTCTCCTCCATCTCGATCTGCTCGGGCGTGTCGGGCGGGCAGGCGATACCGGTAATCGACGAGCGGCGTGTATACAGGTCGACCAGGTCAAACGCCAGCTTTTTGGCATTCTTGCGCGCCTTGTTGGTAGCCCGCGTCCAGTCGGCGGTGTTGAGCCTGGTCAGGCGCGGCTTGTCGCCGTCGGGGCCAACATAGCGCGTGATGCGGTCGACCTGCTCGAGCGGCACGTAGAGCTTGTCGCCGTCGGCATATTCCAGCAAAAAGTAGTCGCGCTCCTTGCCGCCCACTTCCTGGCGCGCGATCTCGCTAAAGAGCGCGATGCCGTGAGTGGCGTGCACCACGTAGTCGCCCGGCTTAAACGGAAACGTGATCTGCGTAATGTCCACCTTGCGGCGGCTGCGCGCGCGGTTGGCATCCATACGGGCGTTGAGGTCGGCGATCGAGAACACGGCCAGGTTGGCATCGGGCACCACCACGCCCTGCGGCAGGGCGGCATCGACAAAGGTCACGCGTCCGCGCGAGATAGTGGGCACGGCAGCACCGGCGGCAGCCTGGGCCGCCCGCCTCGAGCGAGCGGGCGTTGAGCGCGTCAGCCTTACGCTCGCGAATTGCAGCATGAGCATCCTGACGGGCAGCACGATCGGCAGAATCTGCCGCCGCCACGCGCACGCGCTCGCCAATGACGCCGGCGTTTTCGGGCGCGGCCGTCAGCGATTCCTCAAAGGTAATGCCCTCGTCGCCAAAGGTGAGCTCCATCGACTCGCGCGCGCCGCGGTCGGGAATGGCAAACACGCAGGCATAGCGCTTGCCCACGACTTCCTGAACGCGCGTCATAAAACGGTTGTCCGAGCCTGCGATAGCAGGCTGCTCAATCTTGAGCTCGGCCGTCACCGCACCGCCGGCACGGATGAGGCTTACGTAGTTCAAGCGCTGCTGGGCACCAAAATCGAGCTGTTGAGCGCGCACGTACAGACCATCCAGGCGGTCAATCCCTGCCTCGCCGGCACGCGCCTCGATATCCTCGTAGGCGCGCAGGCAGTCGTCGAACAGCGAGCGCGGCTCGGACAGAACCACGAGCGCCTTGCCGCTCACGTGCGCCAACGGGCTTACGGTCTGGCCGTACATCACCGGCAAAAAGCGGTCGAGCTCGGGCGTGACGATGCGCGCATCCACCATCTCGAGCAGCGCCGCTAGCTTGCTATCGTCCTGGCTGGCGCGATAGAGCGCCACATGCATGTTGTGGACCGCCTCGTCGGTAAGCGCCAGCTCGCGGCAGGGAAAGATTTCGATGCTGTCCTCGTTGCCGATGGTCTGCCCCGTTGAGCTCACCATGCGGCGGATGCGGTCAATCTCGTCGCCGAAGAACTCGATGCGCACGGGTGCCTTTTCCTGTGCGGGGAACACCTCGACGGTGTCGCCGTGAACGCGAAACAAGCCGGGCGCATCGGCGGCGCCGGCATTGGTGTAGCCCATGCCCACCAAGCGCTGCGGCACCTCGTCAAAGGGAATCTCCTCGCCCACCGCAAAAGTAGTGGACTCCCAGTAGCGGCTCTCGACCGGCGGCACGCAGCGCAGCAGCGCGCGAGCCGAGGCGACCATGATGCAGTTGTCCCCGCGCACGATGCGCCCCAGAGCCTCGCAGCGCTGCGCCACCACGGCGTCGTCCGGCGCCTGCTCGCGCCACGGATAGTCCTTGCGCTCAGGAAAACGACACACGTGCGCCAGGCCCACGTAGGCGGCAAGGCTACGCGCGGCGCGATCGTTTAAAGGCGAGGCCATCCTGCCAAGCGATATCTTGGCCCTTGGCACCGCAAT
>UQZC01000188.1 GCA_900545505.1 uncultured Collinsella sp. | reverse complement strand
CCCGCAGGGCATTGTGGGCCCGGGTCACCCATAAAGCAATGTGATCGAATACCACTTTATGAGGCACTAGGCCCACAACGCGACATATTGCACAGCAACGCCCGCCGGCACCACCGCCGACGGGCGTTTTTTCATTTTTCGGGCTCAATTTCGCTGTGACTGTATGAGTGACATATCAAAACTATGCCCATTTACTACGTTTAGCCCGGGATGCTCGACCATGCACCGTTTTTTGTTAAATTCGCGAGCCGTCTACCTGCGGTTTTGTTTTTCTCAAATTCGACATGCTCGGCGATAGCCGATCAAACGTAGTAAATGGATATAGTTTTTGACAGGCGGCATCGCACGCGTCCCTCGCAAGGGAAAAATGATCCCTTTTCCTCCGTCCCCAAAGGATCAGTTGAACAGATTGCCGATAGGATCGGGGTTGGATCTGGGGAGGTAGCGGATTTCTAGTTCTATGCCGAGCTTTTGCAGCTCTCTGAGAACAGCGACGTCTGCATCGCTCACGGCGACTGCGGGCGTTATGGGGTGCTTGCCCTCCCCTGCCTGCATATGGCCAATGCTGATCTTGGTGATCGGCACACCACCCTTAACCAGTGCGAGCGCATCGGCGGGCGAGGCCACCATGACCAGAATCCATTGACGCAGCGTCGCGGTATGGATGATGTCGATGGTCCTTTGCACCGAGAAAAACCGTGTCCAAACGCCTTCTGGCGCCGCCACCCTCATGGGTGCCCATTGGCGCGAATCCGCCGCGATCTCATCGTTGACGATCAGGACAAGGTTGGAACCAGTCGCCTCGTTCCACAGCTCAATGTCTTGCCCGTAAATAAACCGGTCATCGATGCGTGTGAGAAGAATCTTGGGTTGAGCCATGGCTGCCCCATTCTGTTTGAGACCCATACGAGCGGGACGTCGGCCACCAACTCAACAGCAGGTCAAGCGCCAAATGAACGCCGCAGACATCACGTCTCCAATATTAGTGCATTTAAAGTGAGAAAAGCCGTCAGAACACTTGCGCGGATTTGCGATATCCCGTATCATAGACAGCCGTTGACGCCTCAGTTGCGCCATCACATGGCCGCCAGCGTAGCTCAGTTGGTAGAGCACCGCTCTCGTAAAGCGGGGGTCACCGGTTCGAGCCCGGTCGCTGGCTCCATTGCACAAGATAGCCGCCTTCGGGCGGCTTTTTTGTTGCCGATTTCGGGCGCGCATCCGCCAATCCAAGCACAACGCCGCCGGAAACTCCCCTACTCAACAAAAGCCCCGCCAGCCGCAATCCCCAAGGGAACCGCGATTAACGGGGCTCAAGCGCGCTCCTCAATGGAATCACGTCATCAGACGAGCAGCTCAGCCGAGCAGTGCGTTACTCCTCCCAGTAAGCGTCTGCAAGCAGCTTAAAGCAGATCTTCTTGACCGGCTGTGCGCCATCGCCCGGGAACTCGAGCGTGGGCATGTGAGGCTCGCCGGCAACAAACAGCGCGAACTTGTCGTCGGCAAGATCGCCGGCGATCGAAGCGTCGGAATCGACCAGATCGTAGTCGTCCTTCTCGTCAAACTCCTGAACCAACGTCAGGCTGCCCGTGGCAACCTTAAAGGCCTCGCGACCCTCGACATCGATCTGCAGGTCGTGATAGCGCTGATGCGTCTCGTAGTGGGCCTCGGCCTCGGGACGCGTCGTGGGCGCCATGACGTTCGCAAAGACCTTGTCGCCCAGAATCGGATGGCTGCCGACCTCGAGCTCCGCCGGGTCGTTCTCCTCGAGCCAGTCGATCAGCACGTCGAGGCCCTTGAGCATTCCGCGATACTCCTCGATATCGCCCAATGCACCGTAAATCATCTAAATCCCCTCTCGGATCGCTTCTTTGGCGGCTACTCGGCAAACACGTTACCGACGCTGTTGCCACCCACATACGCCTCGACCAGGGTAAGGTCGGGATTGGACACGACAAACTCGGCGTCGCGCCCCGGCATAATGCTACCGCACTTGTCGTCGACATGAGCTAGCAAGCGATGCCGGGGCCGTCACCCAAGCTCTTACAGCTCGGTCACGACAACGCCGTTGTAGACCTCGTCCCAACGGTCCATGACCAGATGGCCGGTCATGGGATCCATGGCATTGAGCTTACCGCAGGTGTTGGCGGTACGCAGTACCGTCTCGTCGTCTGCGCCAGCAGCGATGGCATGCGCGAAGCCTGCGATAGTGGAGTCACCAGAGCCCGTGGCGTTAACGGCAGGGATATCGGGCGTCTTTGCGCGGAACGCACGGCCGTTGTGGAAGCCCACGGAACCGGCGGCACCCATGGACACGACGACCCAGGGGATATCGGAGAAGCGGGCATCAGAGGCGAGCGCGGCGCGGAGCTCGTCCACATCGTCGGTGGTAAAACTCGTGCCCAGAAGGCCGTTGATCTCGGTCAGGTTAGGCTTGACCAGCTCGGGCTTAATTTCGGACTTAAGGGCGGCCTCGAGCGAAGCACCCGAGGTATCGAGCAGCACCTTGGCGCCGGCGTTCTCGGCAATGCCCGTGATCTTGGCGTAGTAGTCCGCCTCGACGCCGCGGGGCAGCGAACCCGAGATGGTAACGACATCGGCCTTGCTCGCAAGCTCGGTAAACTTGGCGGTAAAGGCATCGAGCTCCTCAGGGGCAATCGTCGGACCGCTCTCGAGCAGCTCGGTCTGGTTGCCGGCGTGGAGGATGTTGAGGCAAATGCGAGTCTCGCCCTTGATGGGTACAAAATCATTCTTAATGCCGTTGGCATCCATGAGCTCGGCCATGTAGGCGCCCATGTGGCCGCCGAGCAGACCGGTTGCCACAACGTCGTCGCCCAGCTGACCCAGTACACGGGCCACGTTGAGGCCCTTGCCGCCGGCGGTCTTTTCGGGCGTCACACGGTTGACGTCGTCGATAACGAGCTCATCGAGCTGATAGCGCGTATCGACAGACGGGTTCATCGTAACGGTGAGGATCATTTTTAGCTCCTTATCTCGCAGGCTCCTTGTGCCTCGCGATACGAGTCGACAAAACGGAATTACAGAATCTCAATCGTGAACGAGCGAACGACGGTCTCCTTGGGCTTGGCGACAAGGCAGCCGCGCTTATGCTCAAGCACGTCGTCCTCATCGGAACAGGTCGAAAGGCCACCCCAGGGCTCAACTGCCACAAAATCGCCCTCGGGCTTACTCCACACAATGAGATACGGGAAACCCTCAAAGCTCAAGCGAACGCCCTTGTCCTCGCCCTTCTTGGAAAGCGTGACCTGACGGCTCTCGAGCACGTCAAAGATGGTCTCCGCAAAATCGAAGAGCTCATGCGACAGGGGTAGCGTCTTTCCCACCATAGGGTTCTTGGAGCGGTTAGCCACATCAATCAATCCGGTCGAGGGTACGGCGGTGCAAAGCTCCGCAGCCTCGTCCTTCTCGAAGCGCAACTCGTAGTCCGTATAGGCCTCGCCCTCGTCGAGCGGGCACCTAAAGCCGGGATGACCGCCGATAAAGAACGGCATGTCCTCGGTTCCCTCGTTGGTCACCTCATAGGAAACGCGCACGGCAGC
>UQZC01000187.1 GCA_900545505.1 uncultured Collinsella sp. | reverse complement strand
GCGCGGTTGCTTCGTTGGATTCGCTCGAACGACTCTGCAAAGCAGCCGGAGTGAGAAAGCAAACCGTGGCCGGCCCTTCGCCGCCGGGACACGTACCCCCAATTAACTGTTCTTCATGACAATCGAATCCACGACATCGGCCACATTCTCACAGCAGTCGGCGCAGTACTCCAGGAAGGCGTACACGTCACGCCAGGCGATGACCTCGAGCGGGTCCTTGCCGTTAACGTGAAGGTTGCGCATGGCGTTGATGTAGAGCTCGTCGGCCTCGGACTCGATGGTGTTGATCTGGATGACCAGCTCGCGCAGCGTTTTGGACTTGCGGTAGTTGGGAAGCTCGACCATAAGGTCCTTCATGGCGCGGCAGGCATCGGTTACCTTGTGAGCGATGACGATGGCATCGGGGTGGATGCTCTGAATGTTGGTGAAGTAGACGCGCTGCACGACGCCTTCGATGCGGTCGAGCACGGTGTCGAGCGAGCAGCTCATCAGGTCCAGATCCTCGCGCTCAAGCGGGGTGATAAAGGCGGTGAGCAAGGCGTCTTCGAGTTCGTGGTGCTTCTTGTCTGCCGCATGCTCAATCGCATGCATCTTATCGAGCATGTCGTGGATCTGCGCGGGGTCAAAGTTCTCAAAAATCTTGGTGAGCAGCTCTGCGGCCTGGACGGCGAGGTCGGCGCAAGCGACGTAGTTGTCAAAGTAGAACGAATCGGGTTTCTTTGCCATGGGTGGGTCCTTTCGAGGCGAAGACGGGTGGGCGAAGTGTTGCGGTCCGGATGGACGCTCGGTTTGATTAGAGGAACATCATGAACAGCTTGGCCATGACAAAGCTGATGAGTCCGCAGGCAGGGAAGGTGAAGAACCAGGTGAACATCATGTCCTTGACGACGCCGAAGTTGATGGCCGAAAGGCGCTTGACGGCACCGACACCCATAATGGCGCAGGTTTTGATGTGCGTGGAGGACACGGGGATGCCGGTAAGGGTGGCAAGTAGCAGGTTCGCGGCGCCCGCGAGGTCGGCGGAGAAGCCCTGATACTTCTCGAGCTTAACCATGCTCTGGCCGACGGACTTGATGATGCGCTCGCCGCCCACGCTGGTGCCGATACCCATGGTGGCCGAGCACAGCAGCATAATCCAGATGGGGATGCCTGCATCGCCGACGCTCGTCTGGCCGCTGGCAAAGGCCACGCCTAAAAAGAGCACGCCGATGAACTTCTGTCCATCCTGCGCGCCGTGCATAAAGCTCATGGCCGCAGCGCTCGCGATCTGAGCGTATTTAAAGAAGACATTGGCACGTCGCCTGTTGGCGGCGGCGAAAAGAATCGAGACGAGCTTGCACAGGACCCAGCCCATGACAAAGCCCAGGCCGATGGAGAGTGCCAGGCCGTAGATGACCTTCATCCACTCGTGGACGTTGACGCTGCTCGCACCGCCGAGGGCGATGGCGGCACCGGTCAGGCCGGCGATAAGGCTGTGGCTTTGCGAGGTGGGGATGCCAAAACGCGACGCTGTGGCGCCGTAGACGACGATGGAGAACAGCGCCGCGCATAGGCAGGCGAGCGCCATGGTGCTGTTTCCGCCAAAGTCGACGATATGTGAGATGGTGTTGGCGACGCTCGCGTTAAAGTGCGTCATGATGAGCACGCCGAGGAAGTTGAATGCGGCGCTCATGAGAATGGCGGCGCGGGCGGGCATGCAACGCGTAGTGACGCAGGTCGCGATGGCGTTGGGCGCGTCGGTCCATCCATTGACGAAGATGGCGCCCAACGCGAGGATCACGGTGACGGCAAGGACTGGGTTCGACACAATTTGGCCGAGGAAGGTTGAGAACGTTACGTCCATATATGGGCTTTCTCGAAGTTTGCAGACACGTTACAAAAACATGATAAATCGTATCACCTCCTGCGGGTCTCTTTACCGAGTTCTGATGGGAGAAGTGAACTTTTTGGCACTAAAATTGAATATTAGCCCTGTTGACCGCGGGTGTTCTTTTTGCTAACACGCCATGCGGACACGTGCGATTACTACGACACTCCAAAACCACAGTCTGTTCGCTTTACAACATGCAAACATGCGTTCGATAATAGGGGGCATGGAATATCGACAGACAGACGGCAAAACTCGGCGCGTACACAAGCAGTATGTGGACGTCGTTGCTCGCATCCTCGCGGGCGGACAAGTCGTGCCGGTCACCGTCTGCTGGGTCGACGGACGTTGTTTTACAATCGATGAAATTATCTCGACCACCGGGTTTGGCCTGACGGTCCACGGCATCCGTACGGCGACCTATAAGGTGCGTTTTGGCGGGCACGCGACCGAGTTGTATCTGGAGGACCAGACGCGCGAGCGGGCGGACGGCTCGCAGGCACACGTGATGCGTTGGTGGGTCTGGGCCTTTGATCGCACGCTCGAGGGCGAGCGCCGTAGGTAAGGACGTACGGCATTCGGGTACAATGACAGGAATCTTGTCATCTGCTGCGCCGTCTTTCACGGCGCTTTGTGAAAGGACGAAGTATGAACGATATCCAGGGCTATCAGAACGGCCCCATCGAAACTGGCGCAAGCCGTGCCAAGGAGATGTCGCCGCGTGCGTACAATCTTTCCATGTCTGCCCTGATCTTCTTGGGCTTTTGTGCCATGGGCGCTGGTGCTTACTTTACGAGCACCATGGCGTTTGCCCGCATGATGATGAGCGGCGCCGCCCTGCCACTGGTCTTTGGCTCGTTTATCCTGACTATTGTCGGCATCGTCATGATGTCGGCTGCTGCCAGCAAACAGTCCGTGGGCCTGTCGCTCGTGGGTTACGTGATCTTTGCGAGCACCTTTGGCCTGACCGCGTCGTTTGGCCTTGCCAACTATGACCTGCCCACCATCAACACCGCCTTTATCGCCACCGCTGCCATCACCTTTGTCTTTGGCGCCTTGGGCGTGACGTTCCCCAAGTTTTTCCAGCGCGTATATGGCATCGGCTTTGGCATTCTGCTCGCCACGATTCTGGTTGAGGTCGTGCTGATGTTCATGGGCGTTTCGCAGTCCATCACCGACCTGATCGTGATCGTGGTGTTCGCCGGGTTTATTGGCTATGACACCTATGTTGCCACGACGGTGCCGCCCACACTGCCCAACGCCGTGCTTATGGCCTCTAACCTGTTCGTGGATATTATCAACGTGTTCCTGCGCATTTTGAACATCCTCGGCCGTCGCGATTAAAGCGCGGCATTGCGACGCTTCCTGCCGGACACGGTAAAACGATGCGAAAGGCGGTCCTTCGGGGCCGTCTTTTTTGTGCGCGGCGGGGTATCATGGATGGGAAAAAGCCGATAGCGGCAGCGACAGGAAAGGTGGCCACGTATGGCAGACGTCGACAACAGGAACCGTAACCGCAGGTCCAACCGAACGGGTCAGCCCAATCCCAAGCGCGAGGCGCGTGCCAAGGCCGCCGAGCGCCATGTGGCGGCTGTGTCCGAGGCCTGCGCCAAGGACATCGAGCGTTCGCTTGCCGGCGTGTGCGAGTTCGACGATCGTGATCGAGTTTCTTAAAGAAGTCCTCGTTTTTGT
>UQZC01000186.1 GCA_900545505.1 uncultured Collinsella sp. | reverse complement strand
ATTAGTTTTTCGTAGATTCCGCACGAGCCGGAAAGCACTTAATGTGCTTTCCGAGCGAGCCCAGGACCTGACCGAACGAAAAACTAATCCGCGCCGCCCGGCCAGGTCCGACGAGCCACGTTACCGAGCCGCCAGGATGGCGTCGATGAGCGTCAGTACGCCCCCGTCGTTGTTGCTCGGAATGCGCCACTTGGCATGCGCGTTCATGTGCTCCTCGGCGTTGTCCACGATAAAGCTGTGACCGACGCGCTCGAGCATGGGGATGTCGTTGTAGGTGTCGCCCACGGCGGCGGCGTCGGCAATATCGATGCCCAGGTGCTCGCACAGGTGAGCGACGCCGGCGCCCTTGTCGACGCCCAGGTTCATAAAGTCGATCCACTCGCGCCCAGCGTTGGTGACGTAGAGCTTGTCCGAGAACTCGGGGCTATAGGTCTCGCGGAAAGCGGGCTCGGCGTCGTAGCCGGGGAAGAAGACCGAAATCTTGTTGGACTCGAAATCAATGCCCTCAAAGCTGTCGACGTAGTTGATTGTGTTGTAGTAGACGCTGATCTCGTCGTGGTATTGATGGTCGCGGGCAAGCACGTAGAACTCGTCGAAGCAGCACAGGACGGGGACAGCGCGAGGATCCTCCGAGGCACGGTTCAAGACCTGCTGATACAGCTCCACGTCAATATTGCTCTTATAGATATAGCCGCCGCGATAGATCACGCAAGCTCCGTTGTCGGGACAAAAGGCGAGGCGGTTCTTGATGCCCTCGAACATCTCCTCGAGCTTGGGGGCGGGACGTCCGCTGGCGGGGCAGAATACGATGCCGGCGTCGGCGAGCTTGTCCAGGCGCTCATCAAGACCCTGGGGCAGCACACGCTCGTCGGTCAGCAGCGTCTTGTCCATATCGACGGCGAGAATCTTAATGTTGCCGATGTTGGCGTCCGATTCGTAAGTTTGCATAAAAATGCGCCTTTCGTTTCGAGATTGTTTCAGACGTTATAACCATCAACTAGTAGTCGAGCGTATTTTCGCAGGAATGGTGCGTATTTGCACCACGCTTCACAAAGTAATGAAAAAACTTTTCAGAAATTTGAATTTGTCGCTTGTGCTGCGGGCACTTTAGCGTAATATAGCGACCATCGAAAACGGAGACGGAAAAACAACCGCTTACCGAGGAAAAGGTACCGTTTACGATATTAGAATTGCGCCCGGCGATAGGTGAAAGGAGAGGCAGATGCAGTTCGTAACGATCATCACCACTGCAGACAATGCCATCCGACGCCAGCGCGCAATTTCCCGACGACGATAACAATCGTCTCTGTCCGCATGGGGCGAATTGCCTCAACAGAGTCATTTTGAGGTCGTTGGGTTTTAGCACGACATTGCTGCATGTTTCTAGGGCATGTATGTGCTGATTTTTGCTATTTAACCTGATATTGCACGGTTTTTGACCTCAAGGTGACTTGCAACTGACCGATGTTCTAACTAGCTACCAAGGGCGAAAGGAAACAGCCATGAGCAAGGAAAAAGTCGTTCTCGCATATTCCGGTGGTCTTGATACATCCGTATGTGTCAAATGGCTCCAGGACGAGAAGAATCTCGATGTCGTTTGTGTCTGCGGCAACGTGGGCCAGGAAGAGACCGGACTGGATGCCAAGAAGCAGAAGGCGCTCGACCTGGGCGTTCTCGATTGCCAGGTGCTCGACCTGCGCGACGAGTTCTCTGATGAGTTCCTGACTAAGGCCATCGCAGCAAACTCCATGTACGAGAACAAGTATCCGCTGCTCTCCGCCCTGTCTCGCCCGCTGCTTGCCAAGAAGCTTGTTGAGGTCGCCCACGAGTTTGGCGCTACCTACGTCGCCCACGGCTGCACCGGCAAGGGTAACGACCAGGTCCGTTTTGAGGCCGCCGTAAAGGCCCTCGACCCCGAGCTCAAGGTTATCGCCCCGGTTCGCGAGTGGGACCTGAAGTGCCGTCCCGACGAGGTCGCCTATGCCCACGCCCACAACGTGCCGGTTCCCGAGGGTGCCAACGACAACCCCTACTCCATCGACGACAACCTGTGGGGTCGTGCCATTGAGTGCGGCCACCTGGAGGATCCCTGGAACGAGCCGCTCGATGACGCTTGGGTTATGACTAAGAACCCCGAGGACACGCCGGACACCCCGACCTACACCGAGATTGAGTTTGAGGCCGGCAAGCCCGTCGCCGTCGACGGCAAGAAGATGAAGCTCTCCGAGATTGTCATCTCCCTCAACAAGATCTCCGGCGACAATGGCTTTGGCCGTCTCGATCTGGTCGAGGATCGCCTGGTGGGCCTTAAGAGCCGCGAGTGCTACGAGGTTCCCGGCGCCCTGACGCTCATCACCGCCCACAAGGCGCTCGAGGACATTTGCGTCGAGGGCGACCTGCTCAAGACCAAGATCAAGCTCGAGCAGGATTGGGCCACCGCCGTGTACAACGGCCAGTGGTACAGCCCGCTCAAAAACGCGCTCGACGCCTTTATGGCCGACACCCAGAAGTTCGTGACCGGCACTGTCCGTCTGAAGTTCTTTAAGGGCAACTGCCATGTCGTCGGCCGCAAGAGTCCCTTCAGCCTCTACGACTACGGCCTGGCTACCTACGACCGCGACACCACGTTTGACGAGAAGGCCAGCGCCGGCTTTATCGAGATCGATACGCTGTCGCTCAAGACGTGGGCAAAGGTCCAGGGCCCCAGCTCTGCTGCCGCCCAGGCCTAGCGCCTCCTTCCCTTGGTATCCGCGCGGCCCATCCGCGTGATACATAACGGGCGCACGGGGTCCCTACCTTTCGTTATGCTTGCTGACACTTCTTAACATCGGTGGCCCCTACGTTCCGCCCGCATATATGATGCCGCGACTGTGGCTGAGTCCGAGCCCCGCCGGGGTTGTCCGGCGGGGCTCCTTCTATCAATTTGGCGGCTCTGCGCCTATATATGAGGAGTATCCATTATGTTCAATGCTATCGCGCATGCTTTACTTGCTCTCGCGCCCGAGTTCGATGCTGCAAGGGTCGAGGACGTCCCTATGAGCCTGAAGGCCTGGATCGATGGTTCGCAGGGCAACATCCGGAGGGAGACGTTGGGCGCCAAGTGCATGGTGCGTCACTTCTTTGCAAATTAGCTACATGGCACCGTACACGGTGGGGAATGTGTAAAACTAGCGGTTGAAAAATCGCTTTAGCGATATGGCGCATTGCTTTGGGCGCTTGTTTTGGTATTTGGAGAAAGGGGACGGTTCCATGGCTCTTTGGGGCGGTCGTTTTGAGGCAGGCGTGGCCGAGGTCACGCAGGAGTTTGGCGCGTCGCTGCCGGTCGACAAACATCTCTATAAGCAGGATATCGCCGGCTCTAAGGCGCATGCCAAAATGCTGGCGGCCCAGGGCATCATCAGTGCCGAGGACGAGCAGGCGATTGCCAAGGGCCTGACCGGAATCGAACAGGATATCGATGCCGGCAACTTTACCTTCGATATCAACGATGAGGACATTCATATGTCCATCGAGAGTGAGTTGACGCGCCGCATCGGCGAGGCCGGTAAGCGCTTGCATACCGGCCG